>NZ_JAFRFW010000417.1:0-2149 GCF_017434145.1 Saccharopolyspora sp.
GCTGCGCACCGGCGATGTCGCCGACCTGGCCGGTCAGGCCGTCCAGCTGACCTGCGACGTCGCCGCCCTGCACGCCGCCGACGGCGTCGTGCACGCCGCCGACCACGTCGGTGACGCCGTTGCCCGCGATGTTGCCCGCGTTCAGGTCACCGGCAACACCGCTGATGTCACCGGTGTTCACGTCGCCGATGACCTCGTTGCCGTTGCCGTTCCCGTTGCCCGCCGGGCTCTCGTTGCCGTTGCCGCCGTCTTCGGTGCGGGTCATCTCGGTGCTGTTGTTGCTGTCCTCGGTCGAGCTCGCCTCGCCGCGCAGCATCGAGTCCACGTCGCCGAGCGGGCCGAAGATGTCGGGGGTGGTCATGTCCAGCTCCATGTCGTCGGGGCCGTTCACCAGGAACGGCATCAGGTCGTGCGCATCGACTCCGTGGCCGTCGGCGGCGAGTTGCACCAGTGCCGGAGGCAGCGTCCGGAAGTACTCGTCGACGAGCTCGACCGGTGCGTGATCGAGTGCCAGCGAAGCCGCGTGCACGACGTCGGCATTGCTCAGCTCCGCCAGTCCTGCCTGGTCCAGGTGGGCCCGCGGGTCCTCCTGGAACGACGCGCGGTCCGCTGCGTCGGTCACGAGCCGGGACAGGAACTCGTGCACCGTCAACATCGCCGTCACGTCCTTCGCCGAGCAGGTGGGGAGGTGGCCGGAACGCTCCGGCGATCATCGGAATCCGGCCCGCACATCCACTCGGCGAACCGGTCTCGTTCGCCCGCCCGGAATTCCGATCGCACCGCGACTCGCGCCACCAGCGCGTTCCCGCCACGACTCGAAGATTAGGCGCGGATCCGCGCGATCGGACATGGGGCCGATCCCCTAGCGCTCATTCGACTATTAGGGGGTCGGGCCGAATGATCTTCATCTGAGCAGCGGACGGCGCATTTCCCGAATCGATTGGTTTTGATCTTGTGCTGTTCCGCACTGCGTTCGCGGGTGTGGCGAAAACCAGCGGAGAAAATTCGGCGACCGGCCAATCGGAATGCCCGCGGGCTCCGAACGCGCCTATTCCGGAACTGCGGGGTTTTGTGTCGCCGAGCACGGGGAACCCTCCCACGGCCGTCCGCGCCCGGAGGTCACGATGAGGAAAACCCGGTGCACCGGACGTGTTTCAGCGCGCGAGCTCGTAGGCGCGAAGCGTCGCGCGGGCGCAACCGCGCCAGGTGTAGCGGGCCGCGTGGGCGCGACGTGCGGCGGCCGCCCGGCGGTCCACCGGGCGGGACACGACGTCGTGCAGTGCCGCCCGCAGCGCGTCGACATCCCCGTACGGCACGAAATCCGCGTGCCCGCCGGTGATCTCCCGCAGTGCGGGCAGCTCCGCGCACACGACCGGAACGCCGCACGCCAGCGCCTCCAGCGCGGGCAGCCCGAACCCCTCGTCCCGGGACGGCAGCACCAACGCCCGCGCGCCGGCCACGACGCTGCGCAGCTCGCGTTCCGGCAGGTAGCCGGTGTGCAGCACCTTCGCTTCCGGCCGTTGCTCGCCGGGGCCCGCGAGCACCAGCGGCGGCAGGCTCGCCTCGTGCGCGCGCAGCAGCACGTCGAGTCCCTTGCGCGGGCCGTCCGTGCCGACGAACACCAAGTACTGCTGCGGCAATCCGAGCCGGTGCAGTTCGGGGCCGGGCGGTGCCGCCTCGAACCACTCGTTGTCCACGCCCAGCGGGGTCACCACGATCCTGCGCTCCGGCACGGAGAACCGTTCTTGCACGGCCTCGGCCACCGCGGCGCTCGGCGTGCAGACCACGGCCGCCCGGCGGGCGCAGGTGCGCACCAGATCGGCGAAGCCGGGCTCCGGAGCCTCTTCCGGCACGTCCAGGAACGCCAGGTCGTGCACGGTCAGCACGCCACCGGCGCGCACCGACGGCGGCAGCACGAAGTTGGTGCCGTGCACGACGTCGCCGCGCCCCGCGAGCAGTTCGATCGGCGGGAACGGAACCCGGTGCCACGACGCCCGCAGCGCTCGCGCGGGAACCGGAACGCCGCTCGCCCGCACTCCGGGCGGAACCGCGTCGCGCATGGCGCGATGGCCGCGCGCGGTGAACCCGACCGCTCGAACGTCCACATCGGACATCCGGCCGAGCTCGCGGGTCAGCGCGGCCGCGTACC
>NZ_JAFRFW010000418.1:0-14586 GCF_017434145.1 Saccharopolyspora sp.
CGCGCTGAAGGACGTCGTGGTCACCGAGGGCGTGCCCACCACCAGCGGCTCGAAGATCCTCGAGGGCTGGCGGCCGCCCTACGACGCCACCGTCGCCGCGAGGCTCAAGGCCGCCGGCACCGTGCTGCTGGGCAAGACCAACATGGACGAGTTCGCGATGGGCTCGTCCACCGAGAACTCCGCCTACGGCCCCACCCGCAACCCGTGGAACACCGAGCGCATCCCCGGTGGCTCGGGCGGTGGTTCGGCGGCGGCGCTGGCCGCGTTCGAGGCGCCGCTGGCGATCGGCACCGACACCGGCGGCTCGATCCGCCAGCCAGGCGCGGTGACCGGCACGGTCGGCGTGACACCGACCTCCGGCGGCGTTTCCCGCTACGGCCTGGTGGCGTTCTCGTCCTCGCTGGACCAGCCAGGGCCGTGCGCGCGCACGGTGCTGGACGCGGCGATGCTGCACGAGGTGATCGCCGGGCACGACCCGATGGACTCGACCTCGATCAACGCCCCGGTGCCGCAGGTCGCGGCGGCCGCCCGCGAAGGCGCGGCCGGGGACCTGACCGGCGTGAAGGTCGGCGTGGTGCGCGAGTTCGCCGGTGAGGGCTACCAGCCCGGGGTGGAGCGTTCGTTCCGCGCCGCGGTGGAGCAGCTGTCGAAGCTGGGCGCTGAGGTCGTGGAGATCTCCTGCCCGCACTTCGACTACGCGCTCGGCGCCTACTACCTGATCGCGCCGAGCGAGGCGTCGTCCAACCTGGCCCGGTTCGACGCGATGCGCTACGGCCTGCGCGTCGGCGACGACGGGGAGCGCAGCGCCGAGCAAGTCATGTCGCTGACCCGCGAAGCCGGGTTCGGTGCCGAGGTCAAGCGCCGGATCATGCTCGGCACCTACGCGCTGTCGTCCGGCTACTACGACGCCTACTACGGCCAGGCGCAGAAGGTCCGCACGCTGATCTCCCGCGACTTCACCGCCGCGTTCGAGCAGGTGGACGTGCTGGTCTCGCCGACCACGCCGACCACCGCGTTCGAGATCGGTGAGCGCTCCGACGATCCGCTGGCGATGTACCTGGCGGACCTGTGCACGAGTCCGGTGAACCTGGCGGGCAACGCCGCCATGAGCGTCCCCAGTGGACTGTCCGATGAGGACGGAATGCCGGTGGGACTGCAGATCATGGCCCCGGCGCTGGCCGACGACCGGCTCTACCGGGTCGGCGCGGCCTACGAGACCGCCCGCGACGCCGCCCAGGGCGGCCCGCTGATCGACCGCATTCCCGCCCTGGAGGTGGCGTGATGAACTCGAAGATCAAGGCAGTGATCCAGCTCGCGTCGGTGCTGTCGGCGGCCTTCGGGCTGCGCGCGAGCATCCGCGACGCCAAGGCCAACAACGACAAGCTGGCGATGGCCGACTCGATCATCACCGCGCTCGGCCTGGTCACCGGCACCGCGCTGGCGATCCGCACGCTGCGCAAGGGGGAGGACGCGAAGTGACCGCGGTCGCCGAGATCATGGACTACGAGGAGGTCCTGGAGCGGTTCGACCCGGTGCTGGGCCTCGAGGTGCACGTGGAGCTGTCCACGGCCACCAAGATGTTCTGCGGCTGCGCCAACGCCTTCGGCGCCGAACCGAACACCCAGGTCTGCCCGGTGTGCCTGGGCCTGCCCGGTGCGCTGCCGGTGGTCAACGGCAAAGCGGTGGAATCGGCGATCCGGATCGGGCTCGCGCTGAACTGCCAGGTCGCCGAGTGGTGCCGGTTCGCGCGGAAGAACTACTTCTACCCGGACATGCCGAAGAACTTCCAGACCTCGCAGTACGACGAGCCGATCGTCTTCGACGGCCACCTCGACGTGGCGCTCGACGACGGGGAGACCTTCCGCGTCGAGATCGAGCGCGCGCACATGGAGGAGGACACCGGCAAGTCGCTGCACGTCGGCGGTGCCACCGGGCGGATCCACGGCGCCGAGCACTCGCTGCTGGACTACAACCGGGCCGGGGTGCCGCTGATCGAGATCGTCACCAAGCCGATCACCGGCGCAGGCGAACGCGCGCCCGAGGTGGCGCGGGCCTACGTGGCCGCGCTGCGGGACCTGCTGCGCTCGCTGGAGGTCTCCGACGTGCGGATGGACCAGGGCTCGCTGCGCTGCGACGCGAACGTGTCGCTGATGGCCAAGGACGCGGCGGAGTTCGGCACCCGCACCGAAACGAAGAACGTGAACTCGCTGCGCAGCGTCGAGCGGGCGGTGCGCTACGAGATGCGGCGGCACGCGGCGGTGCTGGTCTCCGGCGGCGAGATCAAGCAGGAGACGCGGCACTTCGACGAGGCTTCCGCGGCGACTTCGGCCGGTCGGCCGAAGGAGACCTCGGAGGACTACCGCTACTTCCCGGAGCCGGACCTGGTGCCGATCGCCCCGTCCCGCGAGTGGGTCGGCGAGCTGTCCCAGACGCTGCCGGAACTGCCCTGGGAGCGGCGCAAGCGCATCCAGCAGGAGTGGTCGCTGTCCGATGAGGAACTGCGCGACCTGGTCAACGCGGGCGCGCTGGACCTGGTCGCATCCACTGTGGACGCCGGCGCGGCGCCGTCCGAGGCGCGGTCCTGGTGGGTGGCCTACCTGTCCCAGCAGGCCAACACCCGCGGCGTCGAGCTCGGCGAGCTGCCGATCCAGCCCGCGCAGGTCGCGCGGGTGATCGAGCTGGTCACCGAAGGAAAGCTGACGCACAAGCTGGCGCGCCAGGTCGTCGACGGCGTGCTCG
This sequence comes from Saccharopolyspora sp., assembly GCF_017434145.1. Taxonomy (NCBI): domain Bacteria; kingdom Bacillati; phylum Actinomycetota; class Actinomycetes; order Pseudonocardiales; family Pseudonocardiaceae; genus Saccharopolyspora; species Saccharopolyspora sp. The sequence continues at coordinate 2,740 of NZ_JAFRFW010000418.1, forward strand.
ACGGGCAGGGCGAGCCGGACGAGGTCGTGGCCGCCCAAGGGCTGGAGGTCGTCTCCGACGACTCCGAGCTGCAGGCCGCGGTGGACGAGGCGCTGGCCGCGCAGCCGGACGTGGTCGAGAAGATCCGCGGCGGCAAGGTGCAGGCCGCGGGTGCGGTCGTCGGCGCGGTCATGAAGGCGACCGGCGGCAAGGCCGACGCCAAGCGCGTCCGCGAACTCATCCTCGCCGCCTGCGGGCAGTGAGCCGCCACTCCGGCGCTCCCGCACCGGTGACTTTTTCCGAGTGAACGGCCTGTTGGTCCGACCAGATTGGACCAACGGGCCGTTCACTCATTGCGAACCCGCGCACGCGCTACCCGGCCGGCGGAGAGCGGTTCCGAGTGAACGGCTCGTTGGTCCGGCTGGAGTCCGTTCACCCGTCGAGGGACCGGGTCAGTCGGGGTCGCCGTATTCGCCGAACCAGTGGGCCAGGCGGCCGCGGCGGCCCACCGCGCGCAGTCGGCGCTCGGTCGCGGTGCGGACCGCGGCCGTCGTCATGATCAGCAGTTCGTCGCCGGTGGACAGGCGGGTTTCCGGGCTCGGCACGAACGAGGTCTCGCCGCGGATGACCAGCGTGATCACGCTCGGCTCGGGCAGCCGCAGCTCCAGCACCGTCACGTAGTGCAGCTGCGAGCCCGGCGGGATCGACACCGTCAGCAGCTCCGCGTCGAGCACGTCCAGCGGCGCCACCTCGACCTGGATCTCCTGCGCCGCGTCCGCCCGGATCAGCCCCAGCAACCGCGCCAGCCGCAGCAGTCCCGGCCCCTGCACCAGCGTGAACACCGCGACCAGCACGAACACCAGGCCGAGCACCCGGCTGCTGCCCGGCACCCCGGCCACCACCGGGAACGTCGCCAGCACGATCGGCACCGCGCCGCGCAGGCCCGCCCACGACACGAAGACCTGCTCGCGCCACGGCAGCTTGAACAGCACCAGCGACACCGCCACCGACAGCGGCCGCGCCACCAGCAGCAGCACCAGGCCCACGACCAGTGAGGGCAGCAGCTCCGGCAGCAGCTCGTGCGGCGTGACCAGCAGTCCCAGCAGCACGAACAGGCCGATCTGCGCCAGCCAGCCGAGCCCTTCGGCGAACGAGCGCAGCGAAGCCCGATGCGGCAGGCCGGAGTTCGCCAGCACCAATCCCGCGACGTAGGCGGCGAGGAAACCGGAAGCGGCGATCGCACCGGACGCGGCGAACGCGACCACTCCCAGCCCGAACATCGCCAGCGGGTACAGCCCCGAAGCGGGCAGCTCGATCCGCCGCAGCCCCCAGGCGCCGAGCTTGCCGACGGCGAACCCGACCACGGCGCCGACGACGAGCTGGTAGAGCAGGTTCGCGGCCACCCCGACCGGTTCGATGCTCAACGGGATGCTGCTGAACAGCAGCACCAGGATCACCGTCGGCGCGTCGTTGAACCCGGACTCCGCCTCCAGCAGGCCCGCCACGCGCCGCGGCACCGGCAGCGTGCGCAGCACGGAGAACACCGCGGCGGCGTCGGTGGACGACACGATCGCCCCGAGCAGCAGCGCGGGCTGCCAGTCCAGCCCGATCAGCAGATGCGCGCCGGTCGCGGTCACCGCCACGCTCACGCCGACGCCGACCGTGGCCAGCATCCCGGAAGGCGCCAGCAGCGCGCGCACGTCCGCCCACCTGGTGGTGAGCCCGCCTTCGACCAGGATCACCGCCAGTGCGGCGGTGCCGAGGTTCTGCGCGAGCTGGGCGTCGTCGAAGCGCAGCCCGAGCCCGTCCTCGCCGATCGCGAGCCCGACGACGAGGAACAGCAGCAGCGCGGGCAGTCCGACCCGGGAGGCCGCGCGGGTGGCCACGATGCTCGCCAGCAGCACGAGTCCACCTGCCAGCAGCGCCACGTACAGCTGCTGCAAGTCCATCGCGGGTCCCCGTCCGGCATCGCGCCGCGGTCCCGATCACGCGCGGCGGAGTGTCCTGAGTGGACCACGAGCGGCGCGGCCGCGTCAGGTGCGCCACGCATGGCGGCGCGAGCTCGCTGCCTGCCGGGTGAACGACGGGGGAGCCTTCCGCTGCGGTGGCCCGTCAGCGAGGACGGTGATTCCGCCGGGTAGCCGAATCTTCGGCGGAGACCTCGAACGCTCAGTCCTTGCCCGCGGTGCCGCCGCTCGGCGGGTCGATGCGCAGCACCCGGTCGTCGCTGGGTACCGGGCGGCCACCGGATTTGTTCGCGGTGCCCAGCCAGAGCTGCCCGTCCTTGCTCATCGCCGCGGCGGAGAACCGGCCGTAGGTGTTCTCCATGACCTTGGCGGGTTCCCCGGTGATCGAACCGCCGGGCCCGGGCGTGAGCGTGTACAGCGCCGCGGCCTCGCGCAACGCCACCACGATCCCGTTCGGCGCCGCGGCGCATCCGGCGACTCCGGGCCGGTCCGGCCAGCTCCACACCGCCGACCCCACCGGCTGACCCGGTTGCACGCGGTGCAGCGAGTCGCGGGAGGCGTCCCGGTCGGCCAGCCAGATCCCGGCCGCGGCCGATCCGCACAGCCCGCCGGGACTGGTCACCCCGGAGGCCACCTCCGGCGACGCCGGATCGGGGTTGCCGGGCGCTGGCGCGCCGAACGCGTCGATGCGCAGCACCTTGCCCGCCAGCGAAGCCGGGTCCGCGGCGTTCGCCGGATCGCCCGCATCGCCGGTGGCCACCAGCAGCCCGCCCTGACCGTCGTCGAGCAGCGCGCCGGAATTGCCGGAGCCGCCCTTCGGGATGCCGGTCAGCACCGGTTTCGGCCGGTCGCCCGGCGCCACGCGCAGGACCTGGTTGCCGCCGCCGGTGCTGGCGTAGGCGTAGAAGAGCTCGTCCTCCTGGTAGCTGGGGGACAGCGCGAGCCCGGTCAGCCCTCCGTCGCCGGACGAGTCGACCGGGACGCGGGCGACCTCCACCGGTTCGCTGTCCTTGCGCACTCGCAGCACCCGGCCGGTGTCGCGTTCGGCGACCAGCGCGCTCTGCCCGTCCGGCAGCACCGCGACCGCGCCGACCGGGGACAAGCAGGTAGCGACGACGGACGGATCAGGGTCCACGCAGCCTTCCGGAACGGCCGGTTCCTCGGGCACCGGCTGCCCGGGCGGTGGCGGTGGTGGCGGCGGTTGCTCGATCGACGGCTGCGGTCCGGCCTGCGGTTCCAGCGACGGCTGGTCTTTCCAGGCGTTCGGGTGCTCGTTCGGGAACTGGGCGCAACCGGCGAACGCGGCCGCGACGAGCAGCGCACCCGCGGCCGTCCGCAAGCGGCGGGTCGTGCGGTTCGCGCGGTTCGAGGCTGCCACGGGGCACGAGGGTATCGGCCGGTCCGTGAACGTCCGGTGAGCAGCCCCGGCGTTCCGCCTCCCGGAAACCGAATGGAATTCGTCCGCGCTCTGCCCGGCCGCCGGGTTAGGGCCGAATGCAGCAAATACACCTGGTGGCGGGTTGCAACCTTCTACGGCGGGAATGCGAACCGATACGAGCAGTGCGCGGGCGCGCTGCGGAATGCGGCGAATGCGGAGGCTTTCGGCGGGATTCCGCCAAGCGTCGGAACCCGGCGCAAGGACGTCGCGAAATCTTCACTCGAAAGGGTCGCTTTTTGTGCTTGGGATGGCTTAACCTCCAGCGCCGTGAGCATTCACGACGAGCGCCCGAGCGGCGGGGGCGCACACCGCGACGATCGCGTGCGGGACACCGAAGGTTCGGGTCCCGGAACGTACAACTACTACGACGACGCCGCCTACAGCGACGGCACGGCAACGTCGGTGGTCGACCGCCGCTACGAGGACGACTACTACGAGCCGCTGCCGCCGCAGCGAAAGCAGTTCGGCTGGAACGCGGGCGCGGACTTCGGCCTGCTGGTCATCCGGCTGGTGCTCGGCGGGATCTTCGCCGCGCACGGCGCGCAGAAACTGTTCGGCGTGCTCGGCGGCAGCGGCCCCGAGGCATTCGCGCAGTCGCTGGCGAAATCCGGATTCCAGCAGAGCCAGATCCTCTCGCTGGTCACCGGCGGCACCGAACTCGGTGCGGGCGCGCTGCTGGTGCTCGGCCTGTTCACCCCGCTGGCCGCGGCCGGCATCGCAGGGGTGATGGCCAGCGCGGTGATCGGCACCAGACTCGGCGACGGATTCTTCTCGCCGGACGGTTACGAGTACAACGTGGTGCTGGCCGCGCTCGCGGTCGGCCTGATGTTCATCGGACCGGGCAGGGCCGCGCTGGACAACGGCCGTTCCTGGTTCCGGCACCCGGTGGTCAGCGGACTCATCTGCCTGCTGATCGCGGCCGGTTCTTCCGCCGGAGTGCTGTTCTTCCTGCACTGAGGCGCCGTACGCAACGAGTGAACGGACCGTTCGACCGATCTTCCCGGGCGAGCGGTCCGTTCACTGCCGGCGGAGTTACTTGCTGATGTCGCGGACCGCGCCGTAGGACGCCGAAGTCGCGAGCTTCGCGTAGGCCCGCAGCGCGGTGGTCACCGAGCGCTCCCGGGCGACCGGCTGCCACGGGTGCTCGGCGGCGTCCATCTTCGCCCGCCGCTCGGCCAGCACCTCGTCGTCGACCAGCAGCTCCAGGCCGCGCTCGCGCACGTCGATGCGGATCGGGTCGCCGTCCTGCACCAGCCCGATCACGCCGCCGTTGGCCGCCTCCGGCGAGATGTGCCCGATCGACAGTCCCGAAGAACCGCCGGAGAACCGGCCGTCGGTGATCAGCGCGCACTTCTTGCCGAGGCCGGAGCCCTTCAGGAACGCGGTCGGGTGCAGCATCTCCTGCATCCCGGGCCCGCCCGCGGGGCCTTCGTAGCGGATCACCAGCACGTCACCGGCCTGGATCTCCTTGTTCAGGATCGCCGAGACCGCCTGCTCCTGGCTCTCCAGCACCCGCGCCGGGCCCTCGAACAGCCACAGCTCCTCCTCGACACCGGCGGTTTTGACCACCGCGCCGTCCTCGGCGAGGTTGCCGCGCAGCACCGCCAGCCCGCCGTCGGCGGTGTAGGCGTGCTCGACGCTGCGGATGCAGCCGTTCGCCGCATCGGTGTCCAAGGAGGACCAGCGGTTCTCGGTGGAGAACGCCTGCGTGGTGCGCACTCCGCCGGGCGCGGCGTGGAACAGCTCCACGGCCTGCTCGGACGGCGACTCGCCGCGGACGTCCCATGTGGACAGCCAGTCGGTGAGGCTGGGGCTGTGCACCGAGGAGACCTCGCGGTGCAGCATCCCGCCGCGGTCCAGCTCGCCCAGGATCGCGGTGATCCCGCCCGCCCGGTGCACGTCCTCCATGTGGAAATCGGAGTTCGGCGCGACCTTCGACAGGCACGGCACCTGCCTGCTGATCCGCTCGATGTCCTCCAGGGCGAAGTCGATGCCGCCCTCCTGCGCCGCGGCCAGCGTGTGCAGCACCGTGTTCGTCGAGCCGCCCATCGCCATGTCCAGCGCCATCGCGTTCTCGAACGCCTGCTTGTTCGCGACCGAGCGGGGCAGCACCGAGTCGTCGTCCTGCTGGTACCAGCGCTCGGCGGCGCGCACCACGGTGCGCCCGGCCTCCTGGAACAGCGCGCGGCGGGCGGCGTGCGTGGCCAGCGTCGAGCCGTTGCCGGGCAGCGCCAGGCCGAGCGCCTCGGTCAGGCAGTTCATCGAGTTCGCGGTGAACATGCCCGAGCAGGACCCGCAGGTCGGGCAGGCGGAGCGCTCCACCTCGGACAGGCCCGCGTCGTCCACCGCGGCGTTGGCCGACGCCGAGATGGTGGTGATCAGGTCGGTCGGTGCCTGCGCGACACCGTCCACGACCACCGCCTTGCCCGCTTCCATCGGGCCACCGGAGACGAACACCGTCGGCACGTTCAGCCGCATCGCCGCGTTGAGCATCCCGGGCGTGATCTTGTCGCAGTTCGAGATGCACACCAGCGCGTCGGCCTGGTGCGCGTTGACCATGTACTCCACCGAGTCCGCGATCAGCTCGCGGGACGGCAGCGAGTAGAGCATCCCGCTGTGGCCCATCGCGATGCCGTCGTCCACGGCGATGGTGTGGAAGTCCCGCGGCACGCCGCCGGATTCGCGGATCGTGTCGGCCACCACGTCGCCGAGGTCGCGCAGGTGCACGTGCCCTGGCACGAACTGGGTGTAGGAGTTGGCGATGGCCACGATCGGCTTGCCGAAGTCGTCGTCGGTCATGCCGGTGGCACGCCACAGCGAACGGGCGCCTGCGGCGTTGCGGCCGTGCGTGGTGGTGCGGGAGCGCAACTGGGGCATGGTCTTCTCGGTTCCTCTGCGAGACCCGCGTCGGGGCGGGGAGAACGGCACCTTTTGGGTGCGAGCACAGCGCGGTGACCGCGACGTTACTCCTGCCGCGGTGCTGGTCGTGCGCCCGGTTCGCGCCGTTCGCGCGAGGTGTTCAGCCGCGGCGGTCGTCCGGGGAGTCCTCGCCCGGAGCGGATTCGCTTGCGGCGGCCGAGGAATCCTGCTGCGCGGCGGTGGATTCCCCGGTGTCGTCCGCGGATTCGGCGGCGGAGTCCGCGCGGGACTCGGAGTCCGCGGATCCGGTGCCCTGCTCGCCGTCCGACACCGCGCCGGTCTCCGCCGGGCGTTCCAGCGGCTCGTTCGGGTCCGGCAGCCGGCCGCCGCTCATCAGCGCCAGGTGGGACAGGTCGCGCACCCGTACCGCCGAGAGCCGGACTTCCCGCGTCCGGCCTTCGCCGCCGGACTCCAGCACCGCGCGCACCCAGCGGCGTTCGTTCAGCCGCACCGAAGCCAGCTCGTCCCAGCCGAACGAGGTCTCGCCCGCCAGCAACCGGGTGCGGATCCCTTCGTCCGTGGCGATCGTCCGCGGCCACAGCACGGCGTAAGCCAGTGCCGCGGGGATCAGGAAGGCGGGCAGCAGGTAGGGGAACGGCTGCGCGAACGCGATCGGCGTCATGCAGACCGCCACCACGGCCACCGCCAGCAGCGAGGTTCGGGTGAGGTGGAAGGTGAGCGACTTCGGGACCGCCTTCCCGGTCGGGCGGGCCGCGCCGCCATCCGGAGTCCGCGCGGTGTTCTCCGAGTCCGGCGCCGTGCTTTCCGGCGCGGCCTGCAGCTACTCGGTCGTGCCCGGCTCCTGCACGGCGGTCGAGCCTTGGTCCTCGGTCGTGCTCACTTCGGGGGTCCCCTCGTCGTTCGGGCTCTCTGCGGCCGGGCGTTCGCCGGTCTGCCGCCGCGAGCCCTCGGCCGCCGCGTGCGCGTCGGTCGCGCCGGCGCCGTCCGGTCCGGAGGACTTGTGGGACTCGCTCACGTCCCGATGGTCTCACCCGCGTGCGCGACGGATCGCGGGGCAGGTGAGAACCGGCGAGCGGCCCGCTCCGCGGACATCGGACACGCGGGATGCGCGACGTACGCCACAAATTCGCCCGCCCGAAGGCGAATGCGGGATCGGTAAGCTGCGGAAACGCACTGCCGATCGACGTGCGAGCGGGACACATCGCGTCCACTGGCTGGGAAATCCTTCCCGCATGGTTTGACCCGGCGACATGGCTGCCGTTAACGTCCTGGCCATGCTGCGAATCGACGACATTCTCGTACTTCCCCGGCGCGTCCACGCCTGAGGAAGCTCGCAGCGTCGACGCGCCAACCCTCGTACGGTCCTGTGTTGACCGGCGGGGGTTTTTTCGTGCCCAACGCATCGACAGTCCACTCACCGATCAACACCGCTCGGACAGAGGCGAACCGATGACCAGCGCCAACACCAGGCAGAACCCCGTCCCGGCGCCGCCGCCGGGGCACCGTCCCAAGCCCGCCCCGCCTAGCGGCGCCCCGGTGCAGGCCACCGGCGCGCAGTCGCTCGTGCGCTCGCTCGAGGCGGTAGGCGCCGAGGTCGTGTTCGGCATTCCCGGCGGCACGATCCTGCCGTCCTACGATCCGCTGCTGGACTCCACGAAGGTCCGCCACGTGCTGGTCCGGCACGAGCAGGGCGCCGGGCACGCGGCGACCGGCTACGCGCAGGCCACCGGCAACGTCGGGGTGTGCATGGCGACCTCGGGGCCGGGGGCGACGAACCTGGTCACCGCGCTGGCCGACGCGCAGATGGACTCGGTGCCGGTGGTGGCGATCACCGGCCAGCAGGCCACCACCCTGATCGGCACCGACGCCTTCCAAGAGGCCGACATCTGCGGCATCACGCTGCCGGTCACCAAGCACAACGTCCTGGTCACCAAGGCCGAGGACATCCCGCGCACGATCGCGGAGGCGTTCTACATCGCCAACAGCGGCAGGCCCGGCCCGGTGCTGGTGGACATCCCGAAGGACGTCCAAACGGCCGCCACCTCGTTCTCCTGGCCGCCCGAGATGAAGCTGCCCGGCTACCGGCCCACCAGCAAGCCGCACGGCAAGCAGGTCCGGGAGGCCGCGAAGCTGATCACCGCGGCGCGGCGCCCGGTGCTCTACGTCGGCGGCGGCGTGCTCAAGGCCGAGGCGACCGAGCAGTTGCGCAAGCTCGCCGAGAGCAGCGGCATCCCGGTCGTCACGACGCTGATGGCGCGCGGCGCGTTCCCCGACTCGCACCCGCAGCACCTGGGGATGCCCGGGATGCACGGCACCGTCTCGGCGGTCGCGGCGATGCAGCGCTCCGACCTGCTGATCGCGCTCGGCACCCGGTTCGACGACCGGGTCACCGGCCAGCTGTCCTCGTTCGCCCCGGAGGCGAAGGTGGTGCACGCCGACATCGACCCGGCCGAGATCTCCAAGAACCGCAACGCCGACGTGCCGATCGTGGGCGACTGCAAGGACGTCATCACGGAGCTCATCGACGCGCTGGCGACCGCCACCGAAGAGGACGGCGCCGCCGACCTCGGCCCGTGGTGGGACCAGCTCGGGCAGTGGCGCGACACCTTCCCGCTGGGCTACGAGTGGCCGTCGGACGGCAGCCTCGCGCCCGAGTACGTGATCGAACGGCTCGGCAACATCGTCGGCCCGGAAGCCTGCTACGTCGCCGGTGTCGGCCAGCACCAGATGTGGGCCGCGCAGTTCATCGGCTACGAGCACCCGCGGACCTGGTTGAACTCCGGCGGCCTGGGCACGATGGGCTACGCGGTGCCCGCCGCGCTGGGCGCCAAGGCCGGGGTGCCGGACAAGCCGGTGTGGGCCATCGACGGCGACGGCTGCTTCCAGATGACCAACCAGGAGCTGGCGACCAGCGCCATCGAGGAACTGCCCATCAAGGTCGCCGTCATCAACAACGGCAACCTCGGTATGGTCCGGCAGTGGCAGAACCTCTTCTACGCCGAGCGCTACTCACACAGTGACCTCGGCACCCACAAGCACCGCATCCCGGACTTCAAGCTGCTCGCCGAGGCGCTGGGCTGCGCAGGCCTGCGGTGCGAGTCCCGCGAGGACGTCGACAGCGTCATCCAGCGGGCGATGGAGATCAACGACCGACCCGTCGTGATCGACTTCGTGGTGGGCAAGGACGCGCAGGTGTGGCCGATGGTGGCCGCGGGCACCGGCAACGACGAGATCATGGCGGCGCGCGGCATCCGCCCGCTGTTCGACGAGGACGAGGGGTGAGCGCCTCCATGAGCCGACACACGCTGAGCGTGCTGGTGGAGAACGTGCCGGGCGTGCTGGCCCGCGTTTCGGGCCTGTTCTCCCGCCGCAGCTTCAACATCGAGTCGCTGGCGGTCGGGCCGACCGAGCACCCGGAGATCTCCCGGATGACCATCGTGGTCGCGGTCGGCGAGCAGCCGCTGGAGCAGGTCACCAAGCAGCTCAACAAGCTGGTCAACGTGATCAAGATCGTGGAGCTGGACCCGGAGTCCTCGGTGCAGCGCGAGCTGCTGCTGGTCAAGGTCCGCGCGGACGCCTCGGTGCGCAGCCAGGTGCTGGAGACGGTGCAGCTGTTCCGGGCCAAGGTCGTCGACGTCTCGCCGGAGGCGCTGACCATCGAGGCCACCGGTGACGGCGAGAAGCTGGGCGCGCTGCTGCGGATGCTGGAGCCCTACGGTGTCCGGGAGATGGTGCAGTCCGGGTCGATCGCCATCGGCCGCGGCCCGCGCTCGATCACCGCGACCGCGGTTCGCTGAACCCGGCCGTCCGCCGCCCGCCCGCGCGTGCCGGGCAGGACGAACGAATCAAGTCCGAAAGGAAGACCGAACACATGGCTACTGAGATCTTCTACGACGCCGACGCCGACCTGGGCATCGCGCAGGGCCGCAAGGTCGCGATCATCGGCTACGGCAGCCAGGGCCACGCGCACGCGCTGAGCCTGCGCGACTCCGGTGTGGACGTGCGCATCGGCCTGCCCGAGGGGTCGAAGTCCCGCGCCAAGGCCGCGGACGAGGGCCTGCGGGTGGTCACCCCGGCGGAGGCTTCCGCCGAGGCCGACCTGATCATGATCCTCGCCCCGGACACCAAGCAGCGGGAGATCTACGCCAACGACATCGCGCCGAACCTCAAGTCCGGCGACGCGCTGTTCTTCGGGCACGGCTTCAACATCCGCTACGGCCTGGTCCAGCCGCCGTCCGATGTGGACGTCGCGATGGTCGCCCCGAAGGGTCCGGGCCACCTGGTGCGCCGCCAGTTCGTCGACGGCAAGGGCGTGCCGTGCTTGATCGCGGTCGAGCAGGACGCCTCCGGCAACGCTCAGGCGCTGGCGCTGTCCTACGCCGCGGGCATCGGCGGGGCGCGCGCCGGGGTCATCAAGACCACCTTCACCGAGGAGACCGAGACCGACCTCTTCGGTGAGCAGGCGGTGCTCTGCGGCGGCGCCAGCGCGCTGGTGCAGACCGGCTTCGAGGTGCTGGTGGAGGCCGGCTACCAGCCGGAGATCGCCTACTTCGAGGTGCTGCACGAGCTGAAGCTGATCGTGGACCTGATGTTCGAGGGCGGCATCGCCGGGCAGCGCTACTCCTGCTCGGACACCGCCGAGTACGGCGACCTCACCCGCGGCCCGCGGATCATCGACGCGCACGTCAAGGACAACATGCGCAAGATCCTCGGCGAGATCCAGGACGGCTCGTTCGCCAAGGAGTGGGTCTCCGAGGACGAGGGCGGCCGCCCGAACTTCAACAAGCTCCAGCAGGCGGGCAACGACCACCAGATCGAGGAGGTCGGCAAGAAGCTGCGCGCCCTGATGTCCTGGACGAAGTGAGCGCTGGACCCGACGAAGTGAGCGCCCCGCGCTGCGCATGATCTCCCGCGCAGGCCCGCCCGACCGGCGGGCCGCGCGGTCGGAAGGCCCGGTCGTCCCCACGAGGGATCGCCGGGCCTTCGGCGTGTTGTCCCTGCCGGTCGCTTGGATGGCAGCTGACGCCGCTCGGAGTGGACGCGGTCCCTTCCCGGCGCGGTTTCCCAGCGTTCTCCTTGCACCGCAGGAAGTTTCCGCGCGAATCGATGCCCGGCCACCCGTTCACGCGATCGAGTCGCGGGCGCTGCCGCGGGTATCGTGCCGGTCGTGAACGACGAAGCCAGCACGACAACGCAGACCGGCGGCGATACCACGCGGACCGCGGACGCCCCGGTGGACGACAAGGCGCACATCCGCCACGAGCTCGACTTCACCGACGCGGAGTGGATCACCAGCACCGAGGACGACGACGAACCGGGCGTGGAGATCGCTTTCGTGGACGGCTACATCGGGATGCGCAACGGCGCCGAGCCGGAAGGCCCGGTGCTGGTGTTCACGCCCGAGGAATGGGACGCGTTCGTGGCCGGGGCGAAGGACGGCGAGTTCGACGAACCCTGATTGTTCGCTGCGCAATCATCGCGCTGACCTGCGACGAAGGGCCCGGAAACGGGCCTTTCCGACTTCTGCGGCGGGTTTGTCGTGCGTCACACCCTTGTGAACGAGTTCTCAAACTCCGGTTAAAC
>NZ_JAFRFW010000419.1:0-3280 GCF_017434145.1 Saccharopolyspora sp.
CCGACGCCGGTCGCGGCACCCTGGTACGGCTCCACGTAGGACGGGTGGTTGTGCGACTCGAGCTTGAACGTGACCGCCCAGCCGTCGCCGATGTCCACCACGCCGGCGTTCTCGCCGATGCCCGCCAGCATCTTCGAGCGCATCTCGTCGGTCGTGGTCTCGCCGAAGTACTTCAGGTGCACCTTGGAGGACTTGTAGGAGCAGTGCTCGCTCCACATCACCGAGTACATCGCCAGCTCGGCCTCGGTGGGGCGGCGGCCCAGGATCTCGCGGATCCGCTCGTACTCGTCGTCCTTGAGTCCCAGCTCGCGGTGCGGCTGCGGAGTGTCCGGAGTGGACTCCGCGGCGAGCACGGTGTCCAGCGCGGCGGCCTTCGCGGCGGGGACCTCCGCAGCGGGGGCGTCCTCGGCGGAGAACCGCTCACCGGTGCCGGTCTCGGTCGTCGGGCCGCCTGCCACGGCGTGGGTGCCCGAACCGCTAGCGGTCACGTCTTCGGGATCGTTCGTCACGCTGCCACCAGTGCGTCGAGAGCGGACAGGAACATGCCGAGCCCGTCGTCGGTAGGCCCGGTCAGCGGGTCGATGGCGTGCTCGGGGTGCGGCATCAGGCCGGCCACCCGGCCGCGCGCGTCGGTGATCCCGGCGATCTCGCGCAGCGAACCGTTCGGGTTGTCCTCGACGTAGCGCAGCAGCACGCGGCCTTCGCCTTCGAGCTCGTCGAGCACGGACTCGTCGGCCATGTAGGCGCCCTCACCGGACTTCAGCGGCACCAGCAGCTCTGCGCCCGCGTCGTAGCGGGTGGTCCAGGCCGAGGTGTTGTTCTCCACCTTGAGCCACTGGTCGCGGCACACGAAGTGCAGCGCGCAGTTGCGGGTCAGCGCGCCCGGCAGCAGGCCGGCCTCGCAGAGGATCTGGAAGCCGTTGCAGATGCCCAGCACCGGCATCCCCTGCCCGGCGGCGCGCACCACCTCGCCCATCACGGGGGCGAACTTCGCGATCGCGCCGCAGCGCAGGTAGTCGCCGTAGGAGAACCCGCCGGGCACGATCACCGCGTCCACGCCGCGCAGGTCGGCATCGGCGTGCCAGAGCGCGACCGCCTCGGCACCCGCGCGGCGCACGGCGCGCTGCGCGTCCACGTCGTCGAGGGTGCCGGGGAAGGTGATGACACCGATCTTCGCGCTCATGACTCCACCCGCCGAACCGTCCAGTCCTCGATCACCGGGTTCGCCAGGAACGTCTCGGCGATCTTGGCGAGGGTGGCGTCGTCGACGTCGTCGGCGACCTGAAGCTCGAACCGCTTCCCCTGGCGGACTTCCGAAACGCCCTCGAAACCGAGCCGGGGCAGCGCATTGGCCACCGCCTGACCCTGCGGGTCGAGGATCTCCTGCTTGGGCATGACGTCGACGACGACTCGGGCCACGGGCGATGCTCCCCCGGTTCGTGCAGATCCACCTGCTCGGTGCCGAGCCCCGGTGGATGTCCAGCAGTACTTCCAAAGGGTAACTGAGCTGCGAGTTCACCCGTCCGGACAGGGGCGGCGAGTGCGCTGTGGAACACACCGGTCGCGGCGGAGCGGTTCACCGGCGTCGCGGCGATACCGGTTTCGCGGGCCCGAGAGGGTTCCGCGGCGGGGCCTGTGCCACTCTGCCGGTACCTGTCGCCGCCGTGATCGAGGACCGACCAGCGCGCATGAGCAACACTGCCTTCGAGCCCACTCCGGCTGCTGAACCGTCGGCGAAGACCACGGCATCCCTGCGCCTCGCGCGGACCGTCACCGAGATCTTCGCGCCATGGGTGCTGATCACGCTGTTGCCGATCGGAGTGGCGTGGCAGGCCACCGGCTACCGCTGGTGGCCAGCGCTGGGATGGGGAGTGCTGGTGGCGGCCACCAGCGCGTTGATCCCGCAGGCGGTGATGACGGTCGGTGCCGCGCGGGGACGGTGGGACGGGCACCACGTGCGCGACCGCGCCGGGCGGCTGATCCCGTTCATCGCATTGATCGGCTCGGGCACGATCGGACTGGTGCTGCTCGTGACCGGTGGGGCACCGCGGGCGATGACCGCGCTGGACGCCGGAATGCTCGCGCTGGTGATCGTCGCCGGGGCGATCACCACCAAGTGGAAGATCTCGATGCACGCCGCGGCCGGGGGCGGCGCCACGGTCGTGCTGGCGCTGTTCTACGGACCTGCGTGGTGGCTGCTGGGCCTGGTCACGGCCGGGATCGGCTGGTCGCGGGTACGACTGGGGGACCACACGACAGCCCAGGTCGTCGCGGGCGCGCTGGCGGGAGCGTTGATCATCGGCGGTGGTTTCGCGGTCCTGGCCTGAGCGGTCCGGCCCGCTCGCGCGGTCGCTGCGCCCGCGGTCCGCGGTGGCCGGTCGTCCGGTCCGGAAGATCTTGTATTCACCGTGCGGGCTGTGCGCATACTCTCGCAGCGTGCGAGGACTGCTGTGCTGGCTGGGAACGTTGGGCGGTACCGAAGTGCCGGGTGGGCGCGCGGAGCTGCGCCGGATCCAGCAGCTCGAACGGGAATGCCGGCGGCTGCTGCGGCGGCTCGATCTGCCGGTACCGCTGGACATCGGCCAGCTGTGCACCGCGCTCGGCGAAGATCGCGGCCGCCGCATCGAGCTGATGCCGTTCGGCGCTCGCCCCGGCGGTCCGGTCGCCTCGTGGTGGCGCACCGACGAGATGGACGTGATCCTCTACCCGGACAACACCGGTCCGCTGCACACCTTCCAATGCATCGCGCACGAGCTCGGCCACTTGATCGCCGGGCACTCGACGACCACGAGCGACGTCAAACCGTCCGAGCTGCTGCAAGGGCTGTTCCCCACGGTCTCGCCCGAGCTGATCGACCGGATGTTCGGCCGGCACCGGCACCAGTACCAGGACGACTTCGCCGAGTACGAGGCCGAACGGGTCGCGACGACGATCCGCTGGTGGGCCGACGTGACCGGTGATCAACCGGTTGCCCGGCTGGCCGGGCAGCACGACGCCATCGCGCGGCTGGCCTCGTCCTTCACCGAACGACGAGGCTGGGCGTAATGGCGCTGATCACCCTGCTGTATCCGGTCGTCGGCGTGTTCCTGCTGTGCACGGCCGCGTTCAAGGCGCGCGACGTCGCCCGCGATCCGGACAACCGGGCGGTTCGGGCGGTCGTGCACACCGCGCTGGCCCTGGGGCTGGTGCTCATCATGATCGCCTCGACGCCGGCGCTGCGGACGATCCCCGGCGCGGAAGCCGCCGCGAGCACGGTCTGGCACATCGGAGCGCTCTGGGC
>NZ_JAFRFW010000420.1:0-8953 GCF_017434145.1 Saccharopolyspora sp.
CAGCGGCCGCGCAACCGGGCTGAGCACGGCGTCCGCGGACAGCCCGGTGAGTTCCCGCTCGGCCGCCCAACGCGCCAGCACCGCCGACGCGGCCCGCGCCGGCTCCGCGGGCAGCCCTTCAGTGTCCAGCGTCCGCGCGATCTCGTGCATCTCCGGCCCCCACTGCCAGGCGCGTTCGGCGACGCTCGGCAGGTAGTCGCGCGCGAGCACCACAGCACGGTGTGCCCCCGGCTGCGCAGTTGAACGCCGACCGCGGCACCCATCTCGCCCGGGTGCAGCAGGCCCACGGTGCTCGGTTCGGCGGGGGTCATCTCGTGCGCTCGGGAGTCCGCGCGGAGTCGCAGAACGACGCGATCCGCTCGCGCAGGTCCAGCGCCAGCGGGGTGCTCTGCAGGTTGGGCCGGTGCAGCACGTTCGTCAGCTGCCGCAACCGGCGCAGCACGCTGTCGGTGCGGCGTTGGCCGGCCGCCTCCAGTACGGACTGCACCTGCTCGGCGGCACCATCCAGGTCGTCCCGGCCGAGCCGGGCGATCGCCAGGTCCAGCCGGGTCAGGCTCAACTCGCCGAGCCTGCGCAGCTCCGGCGGATCCTGCCCGTAGAGCTCGACCGCCTCGACCGCGGCGCGTTCGGCGCGCTCCAGGTTCCCCCGCTCGCCCAGCCACAACCACGCCGAGGCGCTGTAGAAGGTCTGCTTGGCCACCGGGAACGCCATCAGACCGCCCGGTTCGTCCTCGCCGATCACCTGCTCGCGCGCCTTGTCGGCACGACTCAGCGCGTCCTCGGCGGCGCGCTGATCACCCAACCGCGCGTGCGCGCGGGCCTCGATCGCGGCCAGCCGCACCCGCGGCGTACCGGTCTCCGGCACGTAGTCCCAGCCCTGCCCGGCGAGTTCCACCGCGTCCCGCGGGCGCTCGTCCCAGTAGGCGATCAAGCTCTGCGTGCCGCGGATCCAGGAGCGCAGCGAGTCGTTGCCCGCCAGCTCGGCGCACAGGAACGCGGTGCGCGCCTGGGTTTCCGCGGCAGGCAGCTCGCCCAGGTCGAACGACGAGTTGGCGAGCACTCCGCACACCACTGCGCCGACGAGGTAGAGGTGCCGGGTCCGCGCCGGGGGCTGCCTGCCTTCGAGCAGCTCGAACACCCGGTCCCGGAGTTCCCGCAGCTCCACGAACAGCGGGTACACCGGCCGGTTCGGGTAGGTGGTGACGATCCGGTGCACATCGGCCTGGAACTGCTCGACGGTGTGCGGGCCGATGTTGCTCTGCTCGGCGAACTGCCCGAACCGGGCGGATTCGACGGCCGCCATGGCGACCTCGCTTTCGTTCGACGCGTCCGGACGGTCGGCATCGCGCTGCGCCGGAGGCCGGTCCTCGGCCGTCCGGACCGCGTCCTCCTGCCGCATTTCTTGCGACCGCGCTCGTTCCGACAGGGGTGGGCCGAACAGTTCCTCGGCGGGTGCGTCGAACATCCGCTCCAGCACCCGGCAGGTCGCCGGGTGCGGCAGTCCGCCGAGCAGCCCGCCGAGCCACCGCCCCGCCTGCCGCTGGGACACGACGGTGCGCTCCCCGAGCTCTTCGGCTGCGGCCTGGAAATCGGCGCAGAACTCCCGCACGGTGCGGCGGTGCTGCCGCAGCACCTGTTCCAGCCGGGTACGCGCGGGCGGTTGTGCTGCGAGCACTTGCGGCCTCCGATCACCTCGGCGATGCCGTCCGCTGAATTGCTCCGGCCGGTCCGGCCGTGCGAACAGCCTATGAAGTGAACGAGATGTTCCACACCGATGTCAGGCAAATGTCGGACTGGCGCGGGCGAGGTGTCGTAGCAGTGTCCGGCGCGTTCGCCGCAAACTGAATTGTCGAGATCGGCGGAGGTGATCGCGCGTGTCGATCCAGCAGGATCTGATCGAGTGGCAGGTGCAGGACGTCCGGTGCCATCGCGGGGGCAGGATGCTCGTTCCCGCGGAGCAGGCACCTTTCGGCCGGACACTGCCATATCGCAGATTCGCGGGGGAACGGCCGAATTCCGGTTGTGCGGAAATCGTGCGTTCCCGGGGCTGGATCGCGGACCTCGGCCAGCGCGGTCTCGGTGATCTGCTGCTGGGACTGTCGGCGGTGACCGCGCTGCGCGAGGTCAGCGGGGACGTGCCGCTGCACTACAGCGGTCCGGAAGCGCAGCTGCTGCGGCGCTGCGCGGTGCCGCTGGCATCGGCCGAGCACACCACGGGGCCGCACGTGGTGCGCACCGGAACCCGCTCGCCGGTGCGGTTCCGGATCGATCCGCAGGAGCATCCGACCTGGCTGGACCGGCTCGGATCGGGCCAGGTCGAGGTGCACGCCGCGCTGCCGATGCGGCAGTACCTCGCGGTGGAGCAGAGCCTCGGCCAGCGGCTGTCCGCCGAGGCAGCACCCGCGCCCGGCTTCCGCTCCGCGCAGGCCGCGCAACCGTGGCACGTGGTTTTCGTGGCCGTGCCCGGCAGGCTGCGGCACCTGGAGTTCCAGCTGTCCGGTTTCGCGGCGGTGGCCCGGGAATTGGTCGGCACGGTCGCAGCGCCCTGGCGATTCACGGTGATCACCGCGCGCAACACCGCCGGCGCGGACGACTTCGACGGACTGCCCGCCGACGTGCTCCGCGAGCCGGATGCGGCCGAGTGCGTGGACCTGTTCGCCTCGGCCGAGCTCGTGGTGGGCACCGACTCGGGGCGCACCCGGCTCGCGGCGCTGACCGAGCGCGCCGACGGGCACGGGCCGCTGGTAGTGGGGTTGTACTCGCGGCACGCGCACACGAAGTGGACCACCGGCCGAGCCGGTCACCACGCGATCGCGACCCGGTTCGCCCAGCTGCTCGCGCTGGCCGATCGCAGCGCCGAACCGGCAGAGCTGACCGACGAGACCTGGGGTGCCCAAGCGGACCTGCGCCCGGTGTCGCCCGCGCTGGTCGCCGAGTTCGCCGCACGCTGCGCGGGATGGTGCTGACCGGCAGGAAATCGGTTGCCGAACCGGCCGGGGCGGCGCACCGCAGTGGTACGTTCACCGCGATGTTCACGGGGAGAGGACGTCGCGGCCGCGCGCGTGCGCTGCGGCGGTTGCTGCGGGATCCGGCTTTCCCGCGCCCGTTCTCGATGGACGCGTTCTGCGAGCTGATCGCCGAGCGCCGCGGGCGGCCGGTGCACCTGCACCCGTTCAGCCCCTCGGACACGGGCACCCCGAGCGGCATGTGGTGGGCCACCGCGACCGCCGACCACCTCTTCTACGACGCGGGCACCAGCCGCTACCAGCAGCACCTGATCATCTTCCACGAGATCGGGCACATGCTGCTCGACCACGACTGCCCGAGCCTGGAGGACAACCGGGCGGTGACGTGGCGACCGGATCCGGACGATCCGGAGTCGCTGCGCGGCGGGATGTCCCGCATCCGCTACACCTCGCGGGAGGAACGCGAGGCGGAGTGGGCCGCGACCCGCATCCGCCGGATGATCGGCACGGCTTCCGCGCCGTCGCCGCACAGCGGCGTGCTGGGCCGGTTGGAGTCGGCGGTGGGTTTCCACCGGGAACACGAGGACCGGTGACGATGACGCTGGAGACCGCGGGCATCGCGGTGCTGTGGATCGTGCTCGCGCTGCGGCTGCCCGGTGCCGTGCGGCACCGCGAACAACGCGCGTTGTGGGCAGCGGTCGCGCTGCTGGGCTTGCTGACCACGTTGTACGTGGGTGCGGTGCAGGACGGCTTGGCCGACCGGGCCGGGAAGTACTACGTCTACCTCGGCACGCACCTGGTCAGCGTCGCCACGGCAGCGGTGACGCTGCACTTCCTGCTCATCGCGGACGGGCGGCGACGCCGAGCCGGGTGGGTCTACGGCTCGGCCGGGGCGACGATCGCGGTGCTGATCGCCGTTTACGCCGCCGCTTCCCCGGAGCACCCGGAACCCGGCAACGCTCCTGAGCTGCCGCTGGCCTACTTCTTGCTGGTGTCGCTGTTCAGCGTGGTGGCGTTGGGGATCTGCGCGGCCGTGTGCGGGATCAGCGCGCGGCGAGCGGATCACTGGTCGCTGCGCTGGGGACTGCCGCTGCTGGCGGCCGGGTGGTCGCTGAACGCGCTGCCGTGGCTGCTGAACATCGCGTGGCTGCTCACCGAGGACGACCGGTGGATCGCCGGTTTCGCCTCGATCGACGGGGTCAGCGCGCTGTGCCTGGCGGCGGGTACGGCGTTGCCGGTGGAGACCGCGGTGCGCGCTCGGATCCGGGACGGCCGCGATCATCGCAGTCTCGGCCCGCTGTGGCGCTCGCTGACCGCAGATGCGCCCACCGTCGTGCTGCGACGTCCGCTGCTGCCGATGCGCTGGCGCCTGGAGCGCCGCCTCGCCGAGATCCGCGACGCGATGCTGGCGCTGCGCAACCACGTCACCCCGGAGGAACTGGCGGATGTCCGCAGGCACGCGGAGAGCGAGGCCGCTGCGGTGGCCGCGTGGCTGCACACCGCTCAGCGGCGCAAACGCGCGGGTCATCCGCCGCAGCCGCACGTGATCGACCTGTCCGCGACCGGTGACGATCGCGCCTCGGAGATCAGGTTCCTCCGGCAGGTCGCCGAAGCCCACCGCAACGCCGCCGTCCTAGGCGATGTTTCATAAGCGGCGTCAGCCGCTTGCCGGTGGTCGAGGACTAAGCCGGACCACCGGCGGGTTCTCAGGCGTCTTCTGGCGAGGACAGCGGCCCGGACCTATGAAGACGCCGAGTAGGGAGCTACTTAAGGATGAGATCCCGGAGCCAGCAGGCGTCTGAGGTTCCGCTACCTGACCCGCTACGCAAACCCTTTTAAAGCACTCCGTCGAGGAAGGAAGCCGCTCATGACCGGTTTCGTGCAGCTGATCGAGTACCGCACCGACCACCCCGAGCAGGTCGACGAGCTGCTCGACGAGTGGATCAGCACCAGCGAAGGCACCCGCACCGCCACCCGCACCCGGGTCTGCCGGGATCACCACGACCCCGCGCGGTTCGTGGAGATCCTGGAGTTCCCGTCCCGCGAGGTCGCGATGGCCAACTCGGAACTGCCCGCCACGAACGCGATCCACGAGAAGTTCGCGCTGCTGTGCGAGGACGGGCCGCACTTCACCGACCTGGAGGTCCGGCGCGATCAGCCGTTGTGAGACGGCGGTCCCTCGCGCTGCTCCTGCTCGGCGATGGCGCGCAGCACCCGGTCCACGTCGTTCGACGAGGGACCGTCCTGCCCGCCGCGAGCGGCGATCAGCCGGGCGGGGACCGGCTCGTCCCGCCCGGCGGGCGGCAGCGCGGGGTCGTGGCCGCAGCGCTCGTCCTCGCACCCGGTGAGGTAGTCCGCGGTGGTGTCCAGCAGCACCGCGAGCCCGTCGACGATCTCTTCGCGCGGGTTGGTGTTGCGGCACGAGGCGAGCTGCTGGAGGTACTGCGCGGAGACCTTCACGTGCCAGCGGCGGTAGAGCTCACCGGCCAGCACGGCCAGCGAACAGCCCCGCTGCCGGTACAGATCGCGGAACCGCTTGCCGAGGAACTGCCGTTCGTGCCCGGTGAGGTAGCCCACCGTCGACTTCAGGATCCGCGCGAGCTCCGCGGCGTAGCAGGGCAGCGGCTGGTCCGGTTCGCGGCCGAGCCGCGCGAGCCCGGCCCTGCTCACCGGGATGCCGCGCTTGCGCAGGTCACGCGCCAGTTCGGGATAGGTGTAGGAACGCTGCCTGCACAGCAGCCGGAACCGCTGCGCGCTGATGCGCTGATCGCCCGGCACGACGAACACCCCCACGCGGCACTCCGGCCGCATCCCTCGGCCTGTTCCTGCTGGCACCACTCTAAGCGCTGATCCCCTTGTCTCCGGGTGGATGCACACTTTAGGCTGCTCACCAGCAGGAATCAACTCAGTTTCAAGCGACCGCTGGAAGCTGGCCGGACGCGAGCCGGAGTCCTGCTGATCGACCGGAGGGGTCGGGTGAGCACCGCGCAGCGGTGCGCCGGATGCCGGCCTTGGGGGTGCACGACATCCGGCAGCGGTCCGGTGGGCGTTGCGGCGCCCACCGGACCGAAACCGCGGCATGTCCCTTGTGGATAGCTCGGGCCGGAGGGGACGCGCTCGCTGCGGCCCGGAACGCACCGACCGCTCGCCCGCTCACCGCAGCCGCGAATCCGATGCCGCCGGCGGCACGAGCCGCCCGCCTGCGTCGAGATCGATCCGTTCGGCGCGGCACTGATCACACTCGGCCACGCCAACCGGAATGGACCGTTTACAGTCCGTGCCCGGGCGCACCATAGTCGGTAAGCGGACGCGGCCATCGAACCAGCAGGAGAGATGATCATGCCGAACAGGCTCACCCGCACCGTGCGAACGCTGCTGCTGCTCGGCGCGGGCATCGCGATCACGCTGGTCCTGGTGCCCACCGCGATCAGCATCGGTACCGGTGGCAGGCTTCCGGACGTGCTGCAGCCGCTGGCGGACCTGCTGTGGCCGCTGGCCGGCGCGTTCGTGGTCTTCGCCGCGGCGCTGGCGCTGTGGGAACGCGCCACCAACTCGGACAAACCGCTCATCGCTCGGCGGCTGAACAACACGGCGAATCGATCACGTTCGGTAGTCGATTCCGAGCACTACGCCCGCGAACGGCTCAAGGGCTCGCTCGGGGAGCACGTGCGGCTGTCACTGGAGCTGGACGAGCTGCCGCCTTCGATGGCCCGACCGGCGGACCGGCTGCTGCAACCGGGCAACGGCAAACCGAGCAAACTGCCCGCGGACGCGGACCTGGCCGCCACCCTCGACCAGGCGCACGGCGCGATGCTCGTGCTCGGCGGACCGGGTGCGGGCAAGACGACGCTGCTGCTGGAGCTGACCCGGGCGCTGGCCCGCCGCGCCGCGGCCGACACCGGGCGGGCCATCCCGGTGGTCGTCGACCTCGGCTCCTGGGCGATGTCCGGATGGCGCGCCGACGAGCGCAGGCCCGCACCCCCTGGCGAGTTCCAGAAGTGGCTGCTGCGCGAGATCGAACGCCGCTACACGATCCACCCGTCGCTGGGCCGGATCTGGCTGGAGCAGGGCAAGCTCTCCCTGATGCTGGACGGGCTCGACGAGGTGCCGGCCGACTACCGGCAGCGCTGCGTCCGCGAGATCAACGCGGTGCGCGACGAGTTCCCCATCCCGGAACTGGTCGTGTGCTGCCGCGACGAGCACCACGAAGCGCTGACCGAGCCGCTGGAACTGCACACCTCGGTGACGGTCAACCCGTTGACGCGCAGGCAGATCGTCGAATACTTCACCCGCGGCGGCCCGCGGCTGGACGGGGTGCGCACCGCGCTGCGCCGCGACCCGGAGCTGTGCGGACTGCTGGACACGCCGCTGATGTGCAACGTCGTGGCGCTGGCTTTCCGGGACCGTCCGGCGAACGAACTCGCCGTCCGCGGCACCGACGCGCAGCGGCGCGCCAAGCTGATCGACGAGTACTTCTCGGCTGCGCTGAGCACGGGCCGAGGCTCCGAGCTGCCCTATCCGCCGGATCGCGCGCTGCGCACGTTGCGGTTCCTGGCACGGGTTTCGGCGAGCCCGCTGTGCAACGACCTCACCGCGCGCACCCGGTTGCCCACTCTGGTGTCCTGGGCGCGGTTCCTGCCCACCACCACCGTGGCGCACGTGTTCGCGCGCGGGCTGCCGGGGCTGCTGGCCGGGGCGACCACCGGTGCCACGCTGGCGACCGGGATGCTGCTCGGTCCCGCCGCCGGGCTGATCGCAGTGCTCGTGCTGGTCGGCTACGTGCTCTACATGGACTACCTGGCGACGCTGCCTTGGCTGCGCCCGGCGGGCAAGGTCGGGACCGTGCCGCAGGGCTGGATCACCGCGCTGGGCGGCTATGCGTTCGGGCTGGTGGTGAGCCTGGCGCTGAGCGGGCTGATCTCCCCGTGGACGACCGCGCTGGCGAACGCTCCGAATTGGGTCGGCGTGATCGCAGTGGTGCTGGTGTCGTTCCTGGTCATCCTCGGTGCGGTCGAGTCGTGGTCGAGGATGCCCGGCAACAGCGCCACGATCGGGCTGCTCGGCACGATCGGCGTCGGGGTGCTGATGTTCTGGACCGGGCCGGGGGAACTGGTCAAGTCGATCGGCATCGGGCTGGTGCTGGGCATCTGCGCGGGTGTGGCCACCGCGGCCCGTGACGAGGTGTGGTGGGCGTTCACCGAGGAGCACTACGAGACGTTCGAGCACCCGGCGCCTGCTTTGCTGCGCAGCTCGGCACCGCTGGTCGCGGTGGCCGGGCTGGTCGGCGTGCTGCCGACGCTGCTGCTGGGCCGCCCGTTCGACGTGGAGGCGCTGACGGCGGGCGTGGGACTGCTGATCGGCGGGCTGTCCGCGCCCGCGGTGTGGCACAGCGACGTGTTCCCGTTCGACACCTTGAAGAACGCCGTGTCCGAGTGGCTCGGCCGGGCGCTCGCGCTGACCGAGCTGCCGCCGCGGCGCTACGCGCTGCTGCGCCGGCTGGCCGAGCGCAGCTTGCTGTCCAAAGTGGATGGCGGCTACCGGTTCACCCACCTGCGGCTGCGGGATCACCTGCTCGGCTACGAACCGAAGCGGAACCGGGCGAAGCCGGTGGCGACCGGAGCAGCCACCGACGCGGAGTCCACATCGGACTCCGCAGAGCCGGTGCAGGGGGCGGAGCAAGCGCAGGCGGACGGCGGTAGCAAGGCGGACTCCACGGAGCAGCCGAAACCAGCCCAGCAGCCCGAAGCGGCGGAGCAGAGCGCGCAGCCGAAGCAGGCGGAGCAGCCGAAGCCCGCCGAGAGCTCGCAGGGCGATTCGGACGCCGAACCGCCGAAGTCCACCGCTCCGGCGCTGTGACCATCGGACTCAGCCGCGCGACGCCGTGTCCAAATGCGACTTGGCGACCTGCTGGAGGTGCTCGACGTCGCTGGAGACGCTGGCGAAGGTGAACCCTTCCGCCAGCCGCCGCGCGGCCGTCGCGCCGTCCG
>NZ_JAFRFW010000421.1:0-2391 GCF_017434145.1 Saccharopolyspora sp.
CGACGCGGACCCCGACCAGCGACGCGCCCCACCTCTCACCGAGTGAACGGCCTGTTCGTCCCAATAGATTGGTCCAACGGTCCGTTCACTCCTCGCGAAACCCCGACCCAGCCGCTCCGCTGAGCACAAGAACCGACACGCCCGCGCATCACTCGCTCCGGGTGAAGTGGACCCGAGTGAACGGCCTGTTGGTCCGGCTAGATTGGGCGAACGGTCCGTTCACTCCTGGAGAACGTGGGTGCTGTGCGCGGCTCAGCGGTTCCGGTGGCACGGTTGCGTACTGAGCGCGACGAATACCGTCCACATCGGATCGGGATTCTTCAGAGTGTCGCGATTTCCTCCTGCGCCTCGAAATGCTCGGCGTGGGTGGTGATCAGCCGACGCGAGTCCGCCACGTCCAGCGCCACCCGGTCCAGCTCGGCGAGCGAGCCGCGGAACGGGGCGTCGTCCTCCGGCTCGGCCAGCAGCGCACCGGTTTCCTGGCTCTGCACCAGCACGCTGGTCATGCCGTGCTCGAACTCGATCAGCGTGAACGCGCCGTTCAGCCCGATGTGCGCGCCGAGTTCGGTGGGCAGCACCCGCACCGAGACGTGCTCGGCCTGCTGCTCGGCCAGGTGCCGCAACTGCCGGGCCGCGACCGCGGGGCCGCCGACGGGTCTGCGCAGCACCGACTCGTCCAGGAACGCCTCGAACGCAACCGGCTCCGCGCGGTGCAGAATGCCCTGGCGCACCTGCCAGACGTTGGCCGCCTCGTCGGTGTTGCGGGATTCCGCGGCGTTTCCACCGAGCACCGCCTCCGAATAGGCGCGGATCTGCAGCAGCCCCGGCACGTAGGCCAGCGCGAGTTCGGCGATGCGGCTGGCCCGCTGTTCCGCGTCGATGGTGGCCCGCACGTGCGCGGACAACCCGCTCATCGCCTCCCACCAAGCCGGGTGGTCCAGTTCTTCGGCCAGTCCCAGCAGGTATTCGCGCCGCTGCCCGCGGATGCGCAGCACCGCGAGGATCGCGGCGAGGTCCGCTGCGGTCAGGCCGCGCTGGGCGGTTTCGATCCGGCTGACCTTCGCGATGCTCCACCCGAGCTGTTCGGCCACGAGCCCTTGCGACATGCCGCTGCCTTTGCGCGCGGCCCGGACCTCGGCAGCCAGCGCCCGCGCGCGGGGGGAGTTCGACATGGTTACCAGAATATGATCAGCGCGCGGACAAATCTTTCGCTCGATCAGGTGTTTGTGCAGTTGCCGGACTTCGGCAATGTTTTGCCGAATCCGGTAAGAATCCCACTGCGGCGCTGTTTTCGCAGGTGCATCCGTTGCGGGGCAAATGGCAGCCGGTGGGTATATTCCAAAGTTTTCGCGGCAATTTCCAGCGAAACGAGTATCGGGCTTTCCCGGCGCACGCGTCCGGCCGCAGCGCACACCATGGCCCGCAGCGCCCCGGCGGCTGCTAGAAACCCGGCCATGAGTCCTGAACTACCGGCGATCTCCGCCGAGGTCCGCGAGGCGGTCGGCGACGGCAGACCCGTGGTCGCCCTCGAAACGAGCATCATCACGCACGGCCTGCCACGCCCGCGCAACGCCGAAATCGCCGAAGAAGCCGAAGAATCGCTGCGCCGCGCCGGAGTGGTCCCCGCGACCACCGGCGTGCTCGACGGCGTGCCCAAGGTCGGGCTCACCCCCGGCGAACTGCACCGGCTCGCCGGAACCGACGCGGCCAAGGCCAGCGTGCGGGACCTGCCTGTGCTGTGGGCGAAATCGAGGTCCGCGGGCACGACCGTCGCGGCCACGGCCTGGCTGGCGCATCGGGCCGGGCTGGAGTTCTTCGCCACCGGCGGGCTCGGCGGGGTGCACCACGGAGCCGCGGGCGGCATCGAAGAACCGCCGAGTTACGACGAATCCGCCGACCTGCCGCTGCTGGCGACGCTGCCGATCACCGTCGTCACCGCGGGCGTGAAGTCGATCCTGGACCGGGCGGCGACGCTGGAGCGGATGGAGACGCTGGGAATCACGGTCGTCGGGTTCGGCACCGACCGGTTCCCCGGGTTCTACGTCGCGGATTCCGGTCTCGCGCTGGATCACCGCCTGGACACTCCTGCCGAGGTGGCCGCGCTGCTCACCGCCCGCCGCAAGCTCGGGCTGCGCGCGGCGACGGTGCTGGCCAACCCGGTCCCGCTGCCCGCGCAGCTCGACCCGGAACTGCACGAGCAGGTCGTCGCCGAAGCCTGGCAGGCCGCCCGGGAACGCGGCATCAGCGGTCCGGCGACCACGCCCTTCCTGCTCGAGCACATCCGGGCGGCGACCGGTGATCGCAGCCTGGAGGCGAACCTGGCCGCCTACTTCCACAACATCGCGGTCGCCGCGGAGTGCGCGCACGCGGCGGGCTGAACGTGTTGCGCAG
>NZ_JAFRFW010000422.1:0-23261 GCF_017434145.1 Saccharopolyspora sp.
AGTACTACCACTCACCATCATCGGCACGCTGTTGAGTTCTCAAAGAACACACCCACACCAGAACCCCAGCACCAACCAGGCACCAAAACCCCGGGGAGTCATCTCTTCGTCTTGCTGATGTTTCAAACTCTAGCAGGCCCGAACCCCGCCGTTTTCAGGGGGGTCACCTCACGGTCACCCGCGCCCTGGCCGGCCGATCCTTCGACCCGTCTGGAGTTGTCCACTGCCAAGCACTGAAACCGCTGTTGAGCGTCTCCGCAACTTGGCGACTTGTGTACGTTACCCGGTGCGCTTCGCGGTGTCAAACCCGCTCGTCCCGGTCGGCGCGTCCGGGATCAGCTCCCGGATGCTGCCGTCTTCCGCCGTCCTCGCCAGGCTCTTGCGTCCTGTTCCGTCCGGCGCTCCGTACGACCCGGAAGAAGTTACGCACACCCTCCGTGAAAGTCAAATCGCCTGGTCGGACGCTTGACAGCGTGGGTGTTCATCCGGCTTGGGGTTTGCTCTTGGGTCGGAGCCAGAGCTTGACCGTGCTGGTGGCGCCAGCCGCGTCGATCGCCTCCAGCAGCTCCGCGGCGGAGACGGGCTGGGTACGGCCTACCGGGACCAGCTCGTAGCCCCAGGTGCCGAACTCCCGCAGGGCGGTCGCCGGGTCGTCGCCGAGTTCCTGGATGCCGGAGGGCGTGAACGTGCACACGATCGAGGGGCGGTCGCGACGCAGCAGGCGGACCAGTCCGCCGAGCACCCGGTGCGCCCGGGCGCCGACGTCGACGTGCACGACGGAAAGCTTGCGGCCTTCCAGTTCGGCGTTGTTCTCCAGTTCGCGGTCCAGGCGGACGCCCGGGACGGTCTGCACTTCCGCCGGATCGGACTCCCCGGGCGGGCGGACCGCGATGCCGCCGGCCAAGGACTCTTCGGCCACCAGGTCACCCGGGGCGTCCCAGGCCGCGTCCGCGATGGTGACCAGGCGGTGTCCCGTCGCGGTCGGCACGTTCATCTCGACGTTGTGCTGCAGCAGCTCGCGGCCGGCCGCGGAGGGTTCGACGGCGACCACGGCGCCGCTGTTGCCGAGCCTGCTGAGCACCCGGACGGTCTGGTAGCCGACGTACGCGCCGATGTCGACGAAGATCCCGTCGGGTTCCAGCAGGGAATCGATCAGGCCGGAGACCTCGGCGTCCCAAGTCGCGTGCGAGGACAGCCAGGGCAACATCAAGCTGTCGTCGGCGGGCAGGCGCAGCAGGCCGGCGTCGCAGAGGACCGGGGCGCTGCTGCCGTCCCCGGTTCCCGTGTTGCGTTCGTGCTCGCGCAGCAGGATGCGTTGCAGCACGTCAGTGCGGTGCAAAGCGTAGGCGGCGTCGTGCGAAGCAGAGCGCAGGCCGGTTTCGAGCTCCTGGTCGCGGGCCGGTTCGGCGCGGTCGCGTTCCAGCGCGTCGATGCGGTCGAGGGTTCGCTCCACCGCACCCGTGAGGGTGTCCAGACGTTGCGCCAGGTTCTCGGTGCGGTCCGAGCCGGCATCCGCGGAACCGGCGCCTTCCAGCTCGCGCAGCCTGCGGTGCTGGTCGGCGAGGTCCGCCCGCGCACGGACCATCCCGTCGTCGATGCTGGTCAAGCGTTCGTCGAGGCGGTCGTGGCGCTGGTCGATGCGGCTGAGGTCGGCGCGCAGCAGGTCGAGCTCGGCCCCTCCCCCGTCGGCGTCGTACTGGCGGCGCAGCAGCTCGGCGGCGGTCTTCTCGACGCCGTCGACCAGTGAGCGCATCACGTCCCGGATGTGCTCGTCGTAGTGGCTGAGCATCCGCAGCACGGCCTTGCGCAGCGCCGGAGCGACGGCGTTGCGTCCACCGCCCGCGCCGACATCGGGTGCGCGGTGCAGCGCGTGCCGAGCCGCCAGCAGCGGGTGCAGCGGGTCGTCGAGGTCCCCGTGGCGGTCCTTGGCCCACTTGGTGCGCCAGTTGCGGTAGGCGTGCTCGACGTGTTCGCGGAGCCGCGCGGCGGCATCGCCGACGTTGTGCTCGGCCAACAGGTGGTCTCGGGCGGAGAGCCCGAATTCGGCGGTGCCTTCCGGGTCGTCCGCGGCCGCGCGGAGCATCGCGGACGCGGCGTCGATGTCCGGCTCGCCCTGGTCTCGGCAAGGCACCAGTTTGGCGCCGCGGGCGCCCAGGAGTTCGCTGACCGCGCCGTAATCGCCGCTGATCACCGGCACGCCGTGCGCGGCCACGTCGAGCAACCGCATCGCGTAAGCGTCGCCGCCCTCGGCGCGGTGCAGCGAGCAGACGCAGTCGGAGGCGGCGAGCAGCACTCCGGCACCGATCTCGTCCTCCACCAGCCGGATGCGGGGATCGGACACGGTCGCCAGCCGGAGGCGCTCGGCTGCTTCGGGGTGCTCGGCCGCGCCGGTGACGGCGATCAGCAGGCAGCTGTCGTCGCGGTCCGGGAAAGCCGCGAGGAACGCGGTCACCAGGCCGAGCACGTTGTCGCGGTGCTCGTCGGCGTGATCGGCGAACGCGCCGATCACGAACTCCTCGGAGAGCCCGTAGCGGGCGCGGGCGCCCTTGCGGGTCGGCAGGTCGACTGGGCCGGGATCGAGCACCGGTAGCGACACGACCCGCGCGGCCGGACCGCCTGCCCGCCGCGCCTCCTGCCGGGTGGCCTCGGAAAGCACCCAGGTTTCGACCGATTCGGTGGTCGTGTCGGGATGCACGTCGATCAGGTGGCGCCCGGCGGGCACCGCGAGGCCGGGTTCGCAGCGGAGCACGACCGGGTAGTACGGCGTGTCGGCGGAGGGCAGGCCGGAGGCGCGCACCGCGGCGCGCACCAGTTCCGCGGTGCGCCCGGAACCGAGCACGGCGACTCCGAGCTGGTCGACCAGTGCGGAGCGCTCGGTGTCGCCGAGCCGCCGAACGGCGGCTTCCGGTACGCGACCGCTGGCCACCCCGACGCCCGCGCACCAGTCGTGGAACGCGTCCGCGTCCGCGCCGAACGGGTCCGGGTAGTCCTTGCGCAACACCGGATCGTCGCGCCACCCCGCGGCCGTCCAGCGCGAGCCGCCGTGCCCGCGCTGCTGCTCGTCAGCCGGTTCGCAGGCCCAGCCGAGGAATTCCCGCGCGGCGTCGCCGGACTGGAAGGGGCTGGCCGGTGCCGCATCGCGCTGCCAAGCGTCGAGGTAGTCGCGGCGCAGCGCGTCCGGCAGCGGTGTGCCGTCCGGCAGCGCGTCGTAGGGATGTGGCTGTTCCCGGGTGTAGCCGGCTTCGACCAGCGCGTTGCGGTAGCTCGCGCAGAGCCCCGCCAGCACCGGGTGCTCGGACAGCAGCACCCGCGGTCGATCCGCGTAGTGCGTCGACAGCAGCCACGGCCGCTGCGGCTGGAAGCCGTCGAAGTGCACGCTGCGCAGCAGCGAGCCGTCCACCGCGTGATCCCCGTCGCCGGTCGTGATCAATTCGCGCTGCGCCGCGTTCCACACCGACAGGCCCACGCCCGGATCCCGCAGCACCAGGTGGTCGACCAGCGCCGGGGCGCTGTCCAGCAGCATCCCGACGGTCGGGTCGGCGCGGACCTGGTCGGACCAAGCGTTGAGGAAGTCCTCGGCGCCGGGGCGAACCGCGAGCACGCCGGGATCGAACGGACCGCAATCGGCGAGATCCGTGGCGCTCGGGCGGAACC
This sequence comes from Saccharopolyspora sp., assembly GCF_017434145.1. NCBI lineage: Bacteria > Bacillati > Actinomycetota > Actinomycetes > Pseudonocardiales > Pseudonocardiaceae > Saccharopolyspora > Saccharopolyspora sp. The sequence goes on from NZ_JAFRFW010000422.1 coordinate 3,655, forward strand.
CGTCCGCGTAGAGCGTGCGCAGCACCCGCGGCACCAGCGCGACCGGTCGGTCCGGGGTCAGTTCCCGCAGCAGGTCGTCGAATTCGTTGAAGACCTGCACCGACGGTTCCAGGTACAGCACGGTCGCACCGGAGGCGAGCAGGTGCTGCAGCAACCTCGGGCGCAGCACCGCGCGCAGCTGCTCGGCCGTGCACGCCATGGCGAGCCGGGCGAACTCGTCCGCGGCGATCCCGACCCGGTGCGGCGGGACGACCTCGCCGGGCATGTCCGCCGAGTCCTCGAGGGCCAGCACGACGAACCGCGCACCCGGGTGGTTGCGCAGGACGGACTGCCCGAGCACGCGGGCGGCGGGCAGCTGGCTCGGGCCTGCGACCGTGCATCCGACCAGGAGTGCCTGCTCGGCGTCGCCCGCGGGTTCTGCGAAGCCGCCTGCGGACGCTTCGGCCTCGTCGGGGTTCTCGGCGGGCCACTGCGGCTCGTCCGACCGGTGCTCCAGCAGGTCGGACGTTGCTTCGGGGTCGGGACCACCGGAGGGCTCGGGGTGCGCCTGCGAATCAGTCACGGGCCGAACCTATCGCCCCGCGGTGCGTGCGCCGACAGCGTGATCCCCGGCGGCGTGGTGCCGGGCGGGATACCCCGGGCGCGGGATGGCGCACGCACCGGACGATCACAGCATCGGCATGAGGCTCTGCAGCTCGTACGGCGTGACGCGGCTGCGGTAGTTGTTCCACTCCTCGCGCTTGTTGCGCAGGAAGAAGTCGAAGACGTGCTCGCCGAGCGCTTCGGCGACCAGCTCGGAGTTCTCCATCTCGGCCAGGGCCTCGTTGAGGTTCTGCGGCAGGCTGTCGTACCCGGCGGCCTTGCGCTCGCCCTCGGTCAGCGACCACACGTCGTCCTCGGTGGCGGGCGAGAGCTCGTAGCCCTTCTGCACGCCCTGCAGGCCGGCGGCGAGAGTCACCGCGTACGCCAGGTACGGGTTGCACGCCGCGTCGAGGCTGCGCACCTCCACCCGGCGCGACGAGGACTTGCCCGGCGAGTACATCGGCACCCGCACCAGCGCGGAGCGGTTCGCATGCCCCCAGCAGACCGCGGTCGGCGCCTCACCGCCGACGATCAGCCGCTTGTAGGAGTTGACCCACTGGTTGGTCACGGCGCTGATCTCGCGGGCGTGCGTGAGGATCCCGGCCACGAACGCGCGGCCGGTGTCGGACAGCTCGTACGGGTTCTCCGCGTGGTAGAAGGCGTTCTGGTCGCCTTCGAACAGGCTGAAGTGGGTGTGCATCCCGGAACCGGGCTGCGCGCTGAACGGCTTGGGCATGAACGACGCCTGCACGCCCTGGGTCAGCGCGACCTCCTTGACCGTGTACCGGAAGGTCATCACGTTGTCGGCCATGGTCAGCGCGTCGGCGTAGCGCAGGTCGATCTCCTGCTGGCCGGGCGCGCCCTCGTGGTGGCTGAATTCCACCGAGATGCCCATCTGCTCCAGCGTCTCGATGGCGTTGCGCCGGAAGTGCGGGGCCGCGTCGTGGCTGGCCTGGTCGAAGTAGCCGCCCGAGTCGGCGGGCAGCGGTTCGGAACCGTCGGTCGGCTTGTTCTTCAGCAGGAAGAACTCGATCTCCGGGTGCACGTAGCAGGTGAACCCGGCTTCGGTGGCCTTGGACAGGGTCCGGCGCAGCACGTGCCGCGGGTCGGCCCAGCACGGCGACCCGTCGGGCATCGCGATGTCGCAGAACATCCGCGCCGAGTAGTGCTCGCCGTCCGGGGTTTCCCAGGGCAGCACCTGGAAGGTCGTCGGGTCGGGTTTGGCGACCATGTCCGACTCGTAGATGCGCGAGAACCCTTCGACGGCCGAGCCGTCGAACCCGATGCCCTCGTTGAAGGCCCCTTCCAGCTCGGCGGGCGAGATCGCCACCGATTTCAGGATGCCGAGGACGTCGGTGAACCACAGCCGCACGAAGCGGATGTCACGTTCCTCCAGGGTGCGGAGCACGAACTCCTGCTGCCGGTTCATGCTGGCAGCCTAAATCCTGGCCCCGGCGCAGCGTCCGGCCGTGCGTGTTGCGGCCGGGTCACCGCGGGATTCGTGCACGCGGCGTGACCGGATGTTGCTCGCGGGGTCAGCCGCACCGGGTGCCTTCCGCGGGCAGTTCGAGTTCGGTGAGGTACTCGATCCCGGCCTCGTCGACGCAGCTGTCGCCCTGCAGGAAGGCGGTGTGCTGGGTGCCTTCGTAGGTCAGCAGCCGCCCGTGCAGCGCCTTGGCCAGGTTCACCCCGGCCTGGTACGGCGTGGCCGGATCGCCGGTGGTGGAGATCGTCAGGGTCGGCGGCAGGCCCTGCACCTTCGGCTGCTCCGCCTCGCCGGTCACCGGCACCGGCCAGAACGCGCAGCTGTCGGTGTCGCTGCCCGCCGGACGGCCGTCGTCCAGGAACGGTGCCGCCTCGCGGTAGCGGCGGTCGGCTTCGCGCAGCACCGCGGGATCGGTGATCCGCTGGTCGTCGACGCAGCGCACGGCGTTGAACGCATCGGTGACGTTGGTGTAGGAGCCGTCCGGTTCGCGCCCGGAGTAGGAGTCGGCCAGCGACAGCAGCAGGCTCCCGTTGCCCTGCTTGAGCTGCTGGAGCCCGGTGTTCAGCGCGGGCCAGAGGCTCTGCGCGTACAGCGCCTGGATCGTGGCGGTGGTGGCGTCGCTGTAGGACAGCTGCCGGTCACCGGACGGCGCGGGGTTTTCCAGCAGCGGGCGGGTGAGGCGTTGGAACTCGCCGACCGCCTGCGCCGGGTCGGTGCCCAGCGCGCAGTCGTCCTCCCCGGCGCACCAGTGCGCGAACGAGTCGAACGCGCGCTGGAAACCGTCGCCTTGGGCGACCTGCGAGTCGATCGGGTTCTGGGTCGGGTCGATCGCGCCGTCCAGGATCATCGAGCGCACGTTCGCGGGGAACTGCTCGGCGTATTCGGAGCCGATGCGGGTGCCGTAGGAGTAGCCGAGGTAGTTCAGCTTCGGGTCGCCGAGCGCGGAGCGCAGCACGTCCATGTCCTTGACCACGTCGCGGGTGCCGACGTGCGCGAGCACGTCCGCGCCGGTGCGCTGCACGCACTTGTCGGTGTAGTCGCGCACTTCCTGCGCGGTCTGCGCCACGCCGGAGCCGGAGCCGTCGGAGCCGGAACCCAGGCGGTCGGCGTCCTGCTCCGGGCCGTTGAGGCACTGGACGTCGGGCTCGCTGGCGCCGATGCCGCGCGGGTCGAAACCGACGAGGTCGAACCGCTCGCCGAGGTCGTTGCTGCGCACGGTGCCGGCCAGGCTGGCGGCCGAGCTCATCCCGGAGGCACCGGGCCCGCCCGGGTTGACCATGAGCGAGCCGATCCGGGAGTCCTGGTCGGTGGCCGGTTTGCGCAGCACGCCGATGGTGACCTGCTTGCCCTGCGGTTGCTTGTAGTCCAGCGGCACGCGCAGGCGCGCGCATTCGAGCGTGCGGTCCTGGTAGGCGCTGCGGTCGCTGCTGCTGGTGGCGTACTCGGTGCAGGGCCCCCAGGCGAGTTCCTGGCCGTAGTACTGCTCCAGCCCGGCGGGCACCGGCCCGGCCGGACCGCTGTGCTGCGTCCGCGGCGCTAGTTCGGGTCCCTCGGAAGGTCCACAGGCGGCGGCGCCGCTGAGCAGCAGCAGTGCGCAAATGGCGGGCAGCAGGCGACTCATCCGGGGGATGGTGTCACGCGCACGGCGTCGAGTTCGTCACGGGCGGTGGGCCAGCGCGGAGCTGGTGCGCGAAGATTGCGCCATGCCGCAGTTGCGACTCGCTCTCGCCCAGGTCAACGCGACGGTCGGGGACATTTCCGGGAACAGCGCGATGGTCCTGGAGTGGACCCGCAAGGCCGTGCAGGAAGGCGCCCACGTGGTGGCCTTCCCGGAGACGGTGCTGGCCGGCTACCCGGTGGAGGACCTGGCGCTGCGCAAATCGTTCGCCGCGGCGAACCGCGCCGAGGTGGAGGCGCTGGCGGTGCGGCTGCGCGAAGCCGGGTGCGGTGACGCGCTGGTCGTGGTCGGGCACCTGGACCGCGACGACGAAGGGGTGCGCAACTCCGCGTCGCTGCTGCACGGCGGCGAGGTCGTGGCGACCTACGACAAGTACCACCTGCCGAACTACGGCGTTTTCGACGAGGCGCGGTACTTCGCGCCGGGCTTCGATCTGCCGATCGTGAAGCTGCACGGCCTGGACGTCGGCGTGGTGATCTGCGAGGACATCTGGCAGAACGGCGGGCCGGTGGCCGCGCTGGGCCAGGTGGGCGTGGATCTGGTGGTGTGCGTGAACGCCTCGCCGTACGAGCGCGCGAAGGACGACGTGCGGCTGCCGCTGGTAGCCCGCCGGGCCGCGGAGGCGGACGCGCCGGTCGCCTACGTGAACATGGTGGGCGCGCAGGACGAGCTGGTCTTCGACGGCGATTCGATCGTGGTGGACGCCGCGGGCGAGGTGCTGGCGCGGGCGCCGCAGTTCACCGAGCACTTGACGGTGCTGGACGTGGACCTGGCCGCGGGCGGCCACACCTCGACGACGGTCCCCGACGAGCCGGGACCGATCCGGATGCCCGCGTTCGACGTGAGCCGCACGGTGCTGGCGCCGGATCCGCTGCCCGCCTACGAGCCGCTGCCCGCTCCGCGGCCCGCCGAGCCGCTGTCCGACGCGGCCGAGGTGTGGGCGGCGCTGGTGACCGGGCTGCGGGACTACGTGCACAAGAACGGTTTCCGGTCGGTGACGTTCGGGTTCTCCGGCGGGATCGACTCGGCGTTGTGCGCGGCCTTGGCCGCGGACGCGATCGGGCCGGACCGGCTCTACGGCGTTTCGATGCCTTCGCACTACTCCTCGGAGCACTCCAAGTCGGACGCCGCGGACCTGGCGCGGCGGCTGGGCTGCCACTTCGAGGAGGTGCCGGTCGCCGACAAGGTGGCGGCGTTCGTGCAGCCGCTCGGGCTGACCGGGCTGGCCGAGGAGAACGTGCAGGCCCGCGCCCGCGGCGTGACGTTGATGGCGATGTCGAACCAGCACGGGCACCTGGTGCTGGCGCCGGGCAACAAGACCGAGCTCGCGGTCGGCTACTCCACCATCTACGGCGACGCGGTCGGCGGTTTCGCGCCGATCAAGGACGTGCCGAAGACGCTGGTGTGGGAGCTGGCGCGGTGGCGCAACGCGGAGGCGGAAAAGCTCGGCGAGGTGCCGCCGATCCCGGAGAACTCGATCAGCAAGGAGCCGTCGGCGGAGCTGCGGCCGGGCCAGGTCGATCAGGACTCGCTGCCGCCGTACGAGGTGCTGGACGTGGTGCTCAGCGGCTACGTGGAAGGCGATCTGGGGTACGCGGACCTGGTTTCCGAGGGGTTCGACGCGGAGCTGGTGGAGCGGGTGATCCAGCTCGTGGACCGGGCCGAGTACAAGCGGCGGCAGTACCCGCCAGGCACGAAGATCACGTTGAAGGCGTTCGGCCGGGACCGCCGCCTGCCGATGACCAACCGCTGGCGGGAGAGCCGCCCCTGACGTTCGCGGCGGGAGTCCGCACGACTACGTGGCCGACTCCGATCCCCGGTGCGGTGAGCTCCGGGTGTGTCGGGCGCGGACCGCGGCAGCTCATCCCGGCGCGGGCTCGTCCCCGAACGCGCGAGCATCGTCGACCTCGGCGAGCGCGGCGTCGACCCGCTGCTGTTCGGCCCGGGTGAGCGAGATGCCGGCCAGCTCGTGGCGCAGCGCAGGAGCTTCGCGCTCGTCGTCGAGTGCGACCGCGAGCGTCAGCAGTGTTGCGATGGCGAGTGCTCGGTCCACGGCCGGGGCATCGTCGCGATGCATGCGCAATGCGGATTTGAGATGACGGAAGGCGGCGCGGTCGTCGCTTTTGAACTCGCTGTAGATGCGCGCGTTGTCCAGCGCCTTGGCCAGGCCCGTCAATGTCGCAGACCCGCCGTACTCCAGTTCAACAGGCTCGTCGCGCCGGACGAGGACGATGTTGTTGCCCGACGGGTCGAAGAGGCTGAACCTGGAGGCTCCGGGACGCAGCCTGGTGATCCTGGGCAGGCCCTTCGCGAGGATCTTGCCGTGCGCGGCCTGCATCGCCGCCACGAAGGCCGCGTAGTACGGGGCGACGGCGTCCACGAACACGATGGCCGCGCCGCCGTCCTCATCGGCCGGGTCGATGCCGCGCGGGGCCTTCCGGAAGTGCAGTTCGAATCCGCTGAAGGCGACGACCAGGTAGCGGTACGGCCGGTGCTGCTCGTAGGTGGTGCGAAATCCCAGGCATTCGTAGAAGTTCTTCGTTTCTTCCACGGACACGCACGGCAGGATCGGTGTGGTCGACTCGTTCGCGATGACGCTCGGGCCCAGCCCAGCAGCGGCGTCCGGCGTGGTGGGATCGGTTGCCATTCCTCGACTTTAAGGACGCGGCGGCGCCGACGGCGACCTTTCGTGATCCTTCCCCGCAGCGCTGGCCTGCGGAAACAGTTTGCCATCGAGCACTCGGACTCGGCGCGTTCGAGCACTGCGCCGATGGGTTTCGATCCCGCCGTCTCGGCACCGTCGGACGGCGCTTGAACCCGGAACACACCACCCGAGGCCGCCTCGGCTCAGCCGAGACGGCACGACCGTTCTTGCGGCGAACGGTCCGCTCACTCCCATCGGGAGCGGTGCGTTCGGGTGGTGTGCGGGCGTGTCGGCAACGGCTTGTGCAGCCGTGCCGGTCAGTGGAAGGAGTGCTCCGGGGCCGGGAAGGAACCGTTGCGGACGTCGTCGGCGTAGCGGGACGCGGCGTCGGCGAGCTGGCCGCCGAGGTCGGCGTAGCGCTTCACGAACCGGGCGGTGCGCCCGGTGTTCATCCCGGCCATGTCGGTCCACACCAGCACCTGCGCGTCGGTGTCCGGGCCGGCTCCGATGCCCACGGTCGGCACCCGCAGCTCGGCGGTGAGCCGCTTGGCCGACTCGGCGGGAACCATCTCCAGCACCACCGCGAACGCGCCCGCCTCCTGCAGCGCCTCGGCGTCCGCGAGCAGTTCGTCCGCCTGGTCGCCGCGGCCCTGCACCCGGTACCCGCCGAGCCCGTGCTCGCTCTGCGGGGTGAAACCGAGGTGGCCCATCACCGGGATGCCGGCCGCGACCAGCGCTTCGACCTGCGGCGCGTAGCGCCTGCCGCCTTCGAGCTTGACCGCGTGCGCGCGGCCTTCCTTCATGAACCGGCTCGCGGTGGCCAGCGCCTGCTCCGGCGATGCCTGGTAGGAGCCGAACGGCAGGTCGGCCACGACCAGCGCGTGCTCGGCGGCTCCGGTCACCGCGCGGACCAGCGGCAGCAGTTCGTCCACGGTCACCGGTAGCGAGGACTCGTAGCCGTAGACGTTGTTCGCCGCCGAGTCGCCGACCAGCAGCACCGGAATCCCGGCCTGGTCGAAGATCCGCGCCGTGTACATGTCGTAGGAGGTGAGCATCGGCCAGTTCTCGCCGCGCTCCTTGAGCTGTTGCAGGTGGTGGATCCGCGTGCGGCGCCGCGCCGGGCCGGTGCCGTAGGGCGCCGCGATCTCACCGGGCGAATGTGCAGCAGTCATCGTCGACCGTCCTTTTTCCTCAAGGCCCGCCGAGCGGGTCCCTGGGCGTTGGAGAACGTCTTGCACCGCCAGCGTCGCACGGTCCGCGCGGCATCCGGAGGGCTCGACGACGGAAGTCACAGCGCTGGGCGGTGGCAGCCGCCGGGCGGCCGCAGCGCGGGGCACCGGTGAACCGGTTCGGGTCGGGCCCGCGCGCGGAGCTGATCATCAGCGGGACCATCCGGCGGTGACCGCGCGCAGCGAAGGAGGGGTATCAGGATCCCGATCGGCGCAGTGCGCTGCGCCCTCCGGGCCATTTCAAGATCCACTACTGGACGCTGTTCTGCGAGCCTGCTTAGCCTGATCAGGTTTCGCACCGCACCATAGAGGGAGCAGCATGACGGCCCCGCCCAGCGAAGCCCCGGACATCCTTTCGCCGGAGTTCCACGCCTGCCCGTACCCGTCGTATCAGATCCTGCGGGACGAATATCCGCTTCTTTGGCACGAGCCGACGCAGAGCTACATCATCTCCCGCTACGACGACGTGAAACGCGCTTTCCGCGAACCCGTGTTCACCACGCAGAACTACGACTGGCAGCTCGAACCGGTGCACGGCCGCACGATCCTGCAACTGGACGGGCGCGAGCACGCCGTGCGGCGCGCGCTGGTCGCGCCCGCGTTCCGCGGCAGCGAGTTGCAGCAGAAGTTCCTGCCGGTGATCGAGCGCAATTCCCGCGCGCTGGTCGACGAATTCCGCGGGACCGGCCGGGTCGACCTGGTCAGCCAGTACGCGACCCGCTTCCCGATCAACGTGATCGCGGACATGCTGGGCCTGCCGGAGGAAGATCGCGTCCGGTTCCGCGGCTGGTACACCTCGATCATCGCGTTCCTCGGCAACCTCAGCCAGGACGAAGAGGTCGCCGCGGCCGGCCTGCGCACCCGCGAGGAATTCGCCGAGTACATGATCCCGATGATCCAGCACCGCAGGGAGAACCTGGGCGACGACCTGCTCTCCACGCTGTGCACCGCCGAGATCGACGGCACGCGGATGAGCGACGAGGACATCAAGGCGTTCTGCAGCCTGCTGCTGGCCGCCGGTGGGGAGACCACGGACAAGGCCATCGCCAGCATGTTCCGGGACCTGCTGCAGAACCCGGAGCAGTACGCGGCGGTGCAGCGAGACCGCGAGCTGATCCCGCAGGCGTTCGCCGAGTCGCTGCGGTTCTCCCCGCCGGTGCACATGATCATGCGCCAGCCCGCCGAGGACGTGGAGCTCTCCGGCGGCGTCGTGCCCGCGGGCAGCACCCTCACCTGCCTGATCGGGGCGGCGAACCGGGACGACCGGCACTACACCGAGCCGGAGAGCTTCAACATCTTCCGCGAGGACCTGCCAGCGCGCACCGCGTTCACCGCCGCCGCCGACCACCTGGCGTTCGCGCTCGGCAGGCACTTCTGCGTCGGCGCGCTGCTGGCCAAGACCGAGATCGACGTCGGGATCAACCACCTGCTGGACGCGATGCCGAACGCCGAACTGGAACCGGACCACGAACCGGCGGACCACGGGGTGTTCACCCGCGGCCCGGTGTCCGTCCCGGTCCGATTCACGCCCGCATAACGCTGGGCCGAGGGAGCGCAGGCGCCGGACGCGGCCGGCGCCTCACCCGGCGACGTTGCCCGCGCTGAACTCGACCGGCAGCGCCGCCAGCCCGCGCATCCACACCGAAGGCAGCCACATCAGATCGTCCGGCTCGATCGCCAGGTCGACGTCGGGCAGCCGGTCCAGCAGCACCTCGATGGCGGTGCGGGCGATCTCCGCACCGATCTCCGGCCCCGGGTGCGGGCAGCCGTGCTCACCGTGCCCGAACGACATGTGCGCGTGGTTGCCCACCGAGTCGGAGTAGGCGTCCGGGCGCACCTGCGGGTCGGTGTTGGCACCGGCGAAACCGAGCACCAGCATGTCGCCGGTCTGGATGCGGTGGCCGCCGAGCTGGGTGTCGCGGCTGGCGAACCGGCCGATGAAGTTCTGCGTGGGGGTGTCCTCCCACAGCACCTCGTTGAGCGCCTGGCCCACGCTGCGGCGCCCGCCCGCCAGGGTGATCGCGAACCGCTCCTCGGTGAGCATCAGCCGCAGCGCGTTGCCGATCCAGTACGCCACCGGCTGCTGCGCGGCGGTGAGCACCACCAGCAGGTCCTGCACGATCTCGTCGGCGGTCATCCCCGCGGAGTGCGCCAGCAGGCGGGACGGCACGTCCGGGCCGGGCCACTCCCGCTTGCGCTCGACCAGGCGCACCATGCGGTCGTTGATGCGCTGGTGCGCGGCGACGCCGTCATCGCTGGCGACGGTGTCGGTGAGGTCCTGCATCAGCGGCGCGGCCTCGGCCTCGGACAGCCCGAACAGCCGCGCCATCACGTACAGCGGCATCGGGTGGGCGAACTGGCTCATCAGGTCCGCCGAGCCGCTGCCCGCGAAACCGTCGATCAGCCGGTCGGCGACCCCTTCGCACAGCTGGCGCAGCTCGAACTGGTCCATCGCGTCCAGCGCTTCCCCGATCGCGCCGGTGCGGCGCTGGTGCTCGGCGCCTTCGGTGAACATCAGCGACGGCTGGTAGCCGACGAACGGCAGCAGCGACCAGTTGTCCGGGACCCGGTCCCAGCTGTTCCAGCGCCGGGTGTCCCGGGCGAACAACTCGGGGTTCGTCTCGACCTGGTGGATCTCGCGGTAGCCGAGCACCAGCCAGGCGGGCAGCCCGCCTTCCAGCTCGATCGGCGCCACCGGGCCGTACTGGTTGCGCATTTCGCGGTAGAGCCTGGCCGGGTCCTGCTGGAACCGCGGCCCGTAGAGGGGGATGGAACCGTTTTGCACCGGGCACTGTTCGGGGTCGGTGCCGGTGGCCGGAGGCCAGATCTGTTCGTCGGCCGAAGGGTTCGTCATGGGGGTGGGAACTCCCGGATTTCCGTGGACTGGAAGGGCGTGCCGTGCCCGGTTCGCAACACCGTGCTGTCGGGGTCCGGTGCTGCGGAGGGCCTGCGCGTTCGGATGTCGGCAGGCGACGCCGGCTCGACGGTGCCCGGCAGACAGGCCGGAGCGCCGCCGCTGCCGCCGGCGACGGGAGTCGGCATCCGCCGCGCGCTCAACCCGAGCTGAACTCGGGCGGCCGGCCCGCGCTTCCGCGCCGGCCGCGGTGCCGTCCTCGCCCGGCCGGCCCGCCCCGTCCTCGGCGGTGGGCCTGCCGGGCGACGGGCTCGGTCATGACATGGCCTCCTGGGTGGCCGTCGACAACGCGTACAGGTGGTTGACCAGCGTGATCAGCACCTGCTTGCTGGAGTCGCGGGCCCGCGCGTCGCAGTCGATCAGCGGCACGCCTTCGGGCAGCGACAGCGCGTCGCGCACGCTGTCCAGGCTGTGCTCCTGATCGCCGAACTTGTTGCGCGCCACGATGAACGGCATCCCGTGGTGCTCCAGCCGGTCGATCGCGTACCAGGAGTCCTCCAGCCTGCGGGTGTCGACCAGCACGACCGCGCCGAGCGTGCCGGAGAACAACCGGTCCCAGAGGAACCAGAACCGCTGCTGGCCGGGAGCGCCGAACAGGTACAGCACCCGCTTCGCGTCCAGGCTGATCCGGCCGAAGTCGAACGCCACGGTGGTGGTGGTCTTGTCCTGCACCCCGCTGGCGTCGTCGATGCCGAGGCTGGCCTGGGTCATGGTCTCTTCGGTGCTCAGCGGCCGGATTTCGCTCACCGACCGGACCATGGTGGTCTTGCCGACCCCGAAACCGCCGACGATGACGATCTTCAGGCCGTCGTTGGCGGTGCTGCGCAGCGGTGCGCGGGTGTGCTCAGAGGTTGTGGAGTCCAACGAGAACCTGCTTCAAGATGTCGGGATCGGGCAGTTGCGCCTTCTTCTTCGACGCGGACGACGGGTGCCGGGCGGTGATCCGGTTGGTGTCCAGCAGGTCGCACAGCAGGATCTTCACCACGCCGACCGGCATTCCCAGGTGCGAGGAGACCTCCACGACCGCCATCGGCTGCTGGCACAGCTGCAGGATGCGGACGTGCTCGGACTGCATCCCCGGGGACGGGTCGCACTCGCTGACGATCAGCGTGACCAGGTCCAGCGAGTCCTCGTCGACGCTGCTGCGGCCCTGGGTGACGGTGTAGAGCCGGTCCGGGTCTTCGTTGTCGAGGGGCCGCGGGCTCATGACAACCCGCTCGGCTGGGCTTGCCGGGGCGGCGCGCTGAGGTACTCCCCGATCTGCTCGACCAGTTCGTTCATGTTGTGCCCGATCACGCCGACGTCGGCGTCCTCCTCGGCGAGCACCGCCAGGTGGGCGCCTTCACCGGCCTCGACGATGAACAGCAGCCCGCCGTGGAACTCGTTCATGGACTGGCGGACGCCGCCGCTGCCGTCGCCGAATTCGACGGATGCGCCGTAGGACAGGCTCTGGATGCCGGAGGCGATGGCGGCGAGCTGGTCGGCCTGGTCGACGGACAGGCCCGGCGAGTGGCAGACCTTCAGGCCGTCCTTGGACAGCACCAGCGCGTGCTTGGTCCCCGGAGTGCGCCCCAAGAGGTTCTCCAGCAACCAGTCGAGATTGCGGTCGGTCATGAGTGTCGGAGCCGGCGCTGCGGTGGCGGCCCCTACCTCCAATCTTCGTGTGCTCGTGGGGGTCTAGCCGTTGTCTTGTAAGCGGCGAAGCCGCTTGCGGTGGGGGACTCAGCCGGCACCGCCGCGGGTTCTCAGACGTCTTCTGGCGAGGACAGCTCAGACGCCGAGTAGGGAGCTATTTAAGGATGAGATCCCGGAGCCAGAAGGCGTCTGAGGTTCCGCTACGCAACCCACTAAGCAAACCACTCTCAATCAACTTCATCCCCTAGCGCGCGTCGTCGGAGTCGCCGGGCTGGCGGTTGCTGGCCTGGCGGAACGCGCCGAAGCGGTCGCCGGGGTTGGGGCGGGGCCGCTTGGGCAGCTCGGATGTCGCGTCGCCGGCGGATTCGGTCTCGTCGTTCAACAACGCAGGCGAGGTCGCGGCGAGGGTTTCGCCGCGACGCCGTTTCGGCAGGTCGTGCACGTTCGCCTCCGTGCCTTCGGCCGCGGGTTGCTCGGTGGTGGGCCGTTCGTCGCGGGTGAGGGTGCCGGTCGCGGCGGGCGGCCGGGAACCTGCGGCTGCGGGCTGCGCGGATTGCGCGGCCTGCGCCGCCTGCTGCGGGTTGCCGACGGCGCCGACCGAGCGGGTCGGCACGGTCAGCTCGTCCTGCTTGCGCGGCTGGGTGACCAGTTTCCGCGGGATCATCACGATCACGCCGGTCCCGCCGCGCGAGGACGGCCGGAACGAGACGGTGAGCCCGTGCTTGCGCGCCAGGCAGCCGACCACGGCCAGCCCGAGCCGGGTGCCGTTGAGCGTGGTGAGGTCCAGCGGTTCGGGGCCGACGGCGTGCACCGCGCGGTTCATCGCGGCCTCGCTCATCACCAGGCCGCCGTCCTCGACGGTGACGACGATGCCGGAGTGCACTTCTTCGACGTAGACGTGCGCGAGCTCGGACGGCGGCGAGAAGCTGGTGGCGTTGTCCATCACCTCGGCCAGCGCGTGCATCACGCCTTCCGCGGCGTAGCCGACGATCGCGGCGGTGCTGGTGGAGTGCAGCCGCACCCGCTTGTACGCGGCGATCCGGCCGACAGCGCCGCGCAGCACGCTTTCCATGACGATCGGTTTGGTCCAGCGACGCCCGGAGCGGGCACCGGTGAGCACGGCGATGCTGTCCGCGAGGCGGCCGGCCTGGGCGGTGGTGTGGTCGAGTTCGAGCAGGTCGCCGAGCACGGATTCTTCGTGCCGGTCCTCCATCTCGCGCAGGCTGGCGAGCATCCCGGTGGACAGCGCCTGCATCCGGCCCGCGGCGTTCGCGCAGGCGAGCATGGCCGCGGCACGGGCGCGTTCACCGTGCCCGATCTCCTGGCCGAGGGTGCGCAGGATGCGCTGGAAGGCGGGATTGCGCGGGTGTTCGATCTCCGCGAGCGCAGTGTCCACAGAGGACCCGGACCGGAGCCGGGTGACCAGCGCGGGCAGCGTTTCGTCGGCGAGCTTGCCCGCGGCACCGTCGGCCTTCTCGGCCCGGGTGCGGTAGTAGGAAGCCGTCTGCAGGCCCCATGCGGCGAGCCCGGCGGCGGCGGTCAGCAGCACGGCGGCGACGCCGGTGCTCCACGCGACCAGCACGCTCGCCGAGTCGGGCACGGCTAACGCGGCCCAGGTGCACAGTCCGGCGGTGACGACCGCGGAGACCAGCACTACCAGCAGCGTTCGAGCCGCATGTCGGCGTTTCGCCGCGGATTGGGTGGGGGTGGTTGGGGACATCGAATCAGGTCCTCGTCGCGGTCGGTGGCTCTGGCCGGCGCACCGCTGGCGCTAGCGGTGCGCCGAGGGGTTCCGGGCGTGGGTGGTGTCAGCCGGCTGACCCCTGTTCCGGCGCACCGTCCACAGCGGAACCACGCGGGCAACCCCTCGGGTTCGCCGATGCTACTCAATAACGGATCTGCGGGAACACCGGCGGGTGATTCTAGGTGTGCCGGCGAGCGTTCCGAAGATTGTTGTGCCATGTGGACGGTTCGGTTGGCGGATCGTTACCGGGTGGTCATCCGATCCAGGGCGTGGTGATGCGGTCGTAGGTTCCGTCGTGCGTGCGCAGGTGCAGCCATTGGTTCACGAATTGCTGGAAGACCACGTCGCCGCGCGGCAGCAGATACGCCTTCTCGCTGAAGCTCAGCGGCCGCTCCGGGTGCACCGCGCACAGTTCCGGATGCTGCTTGGCCTGCCATTTCGTCTCGGTCGCGTCGGTGAGCATGACATCGGCGCGGCCGCTGCGGATGTCGTCGAAGATCCGGTTGTTGTCCGGGTTCAGCTGGATCTCGGCGCGGTGCAGATGTTTCCGCGCGAACTGTTCGTTGGTGCCGCCGGGATTGACCACGGCGCGGACACCCGGCCGGTCGATCCGCTCCAGCGCGCCGAACCTGGATGCGTTGGCGCACAACGTGATCGGCGCCTTGCCGTCGACGAGGTAGGGCTCGCTGAAGAACGCCTCCCGCGCCCGCTTCAGGGTCACCGACACGCCGCCCGCGGCGATGTCGCAGTTCTGCTGGAAATCGCGACTCAGACCGGACCAAGTTGTCGGCACAATAGTTGCGCGTACACCCAGTTCTTGCGCCAAGTCGCGCGACATGTCGATGTCGATACCGCTCCACGTGCCGTCCGGGGCGCGGTAGGTGAAGGGCCGGTAGTCGCCGGTGCTGCACACCCGCAGCTCCCCGCGGCGGATCACTTCGTCCAATCTGGACGGAGCGGGATTTCCCGCAGTGGGGCCGTTCGGCTGCACCGTTGCATCGTCCGGTTGCCCTGTTGCATCGTTCGGTTGGCCCGCTGCGTTTTCCGGCGGCGCCGCGTCCTCGCGCCCGCCCGCAGGGACACTGCATCCGCCGACCGCGAGCACCGCGCTCAGCACCGCGCCGAAAACGGCTTTCCGCCAACCCATGGCGCACCTCCCCTCCGGCCGCGGCGCGGCCGGTGGGCACGCTATCGGACATCCGGACCGGCTCAGCGCATGAACCGGTCCAGAAAGTGCCGCCATGCGGCGGAATCGAAGCTCAGCCGCGGGCCGGACGGATCCTTGGAATCGCGGACGTCCATGCCGCGCGGGGTGCGGCGAGCTTCCACGCAGCTGTTGTTGTAGGTGCCGCTGTAGCTGCTCTTGAACCAGCCCTGCACACGCTCATACGCGGGCATCTGCCAACTCCTCTGCCTGCCGGGCGACGAAGGCGCGAGATTCGTCGAGGCCGAGCGCGACGGCACGCAGCTTTTCGAATGCGTGCGAGCACATGTCCACGTCCGAAGCGTCGACGAGATAGGCGCCGCCTCCGAGGAAGGTTGACTGGTGCGCGACATCAGCGGCAACCCCGCCGAAACGAAGAATCTCGATATTGCATCCGAGCAGCGGATGGTCCGTTGCTGCCAATGGCGCAACCTGCACGAAGACGTGCGAGTGCCCTTCGATCAAATCCAGCAGGTGCGCGAGCTGGCCGCGGAGTACGGATTCTCCGCCGACCGGGCGACGCAGAGCCGCCTCGCCGATCACGAACCACATCCGCGGCGGTTCGGCCTTGGCGAGAAGTTCGCTGCGCTCCATCCGGAACTGGACGCGGGCTTCGACGTCGTCCTGGTGCGGTTTGAAAGCACTCGGCCCGCCGAACTCGACCACCGCTCGCGCATAATCCTCGGTCTGCAACAACCCCGGGATGAGTTCGCCCTCGGAGCACAGGATCTCGGTCGCGTCCTGTTCGTGGTCGCTGAGGCGCCGGAACGCGCCGGGCATCGCATCGGAGTACATCCGGCGCGGCTGGCGCTGCCGCGCGATCCTGGCGAGCGCGGTGATCTGCGCGCGCTCGGCGGCGGGCACCCTGTAGAGGTCCAGCAGCGCTTCGATCTCGCGGACCTTGAACGAGCGGTCGCCGCTTTCCACGCGGCTGACCTGGCTCACGTCGCATTCGAGGACGCGCGCGACCTCCTGCTGCTGCTTCTCGGCGGCTTCGCGGAGCCTGCGGAGTTCGGCGCCGAGCTGCCGGCGCTCGAGGGTGGCGCGGGTTCTGCCCATCTCGAAGATCAGCCTTCCGGGGACATGTGGCAACGCACGTGGCCGCTATCGCACGATTCCGCAGCGTGATCGAAAACATGCGGTACGTAATCATAGCCACCCCGCGAGGACGTGATCCAAGTGCGGGTCCGCTGCTCGTTCGTGCAGCGGCGAGGACGAACTTCCAGCCGTGCACGCCGAACGCGCCACGCGAGCACCGCGACGCCCACGGCGCTGCCGTGATCAGCCGAAGGGCGAGCCGCCGAGGGCTTCGCGCCCGTGCGGGGTGTGCCAGCCGGACAGGTCCGGGCCCGCGGGGATGATGCCGGTCGGGTTGATCTGCGCGTGCGTGCCGTAGTAGTGCCGCTTGATGTGCTCGAAGTCCACGGTCTCGCCGAACCCGGGCGTCTGGAACAGGTCGCGCGCGTAGGCCCACAGCACCGGAAGCTCGGTGAGCTTGTGCCGGTTGCACTTGAAGTGCCCGTGGTAGACGGCGTCGAAGCGGACCAGCGTGGTGAACAGCCGCACGTCGGCCTCGGTGATGTGCTCGCCGACCAGGTAGCGGCGGTTCTGCAGGCGGTCGGACAGCTCGTCGAGGCGGTTGAACAGCTTCTCGAAAGCTTCCTCGTACGCCTGCTGCGAAGTGGCGAAACCGCATCGGTAGACGCCGTTGTTCACGTCCTGGTACACCGCCGCGTTGATCTCGTCGATCTCCGTGCGCAGGTGCGCGGGGTAGAGGTCCGGAGCGCCGGGCTGGTGCAGCTCGGCCCACTCGGTGGCGAAGTCCAGCGTGATCTGCGGGTAGTCGTTGGTGACCACCTGCCCGGATTCGACGTCGACGATCGCGGGCACGGTGTAGCGGCCGCTGAACTCGGGGTCGGTCGCCAGGTACGCCTCGGACAGGAACGACAGGCCGGTGACCGGGTCGCGGCCCTGCGGGTCGAGGGTGAACCGCCAGCCGCGCTCGTCGCGCAGCGGATCGACGACGCCGAGCGAGATCGCGTCCTGCAGGCCGAGCAGCCTGCGCACGATCACCGAGCGGTGCGCCCACGGGCACGCCAGGCTCACGATCAGCCGATAGCGGCCCGGTTGCACCGGCCTGCCGGAGGAGCCGTCGGCGGTGATGCGGTCGGTGAACCGGTTCGCCTGCCGCACCCACGCGCCGCCGCGGGAGGTTTCACTGCCGAACTGCGCGGTCGCCATACCGCCAGCCTAGGAGCCGACCCCGCTTCGCGACGACCTTTCCCACTCCCCGGAGGGGACGTACCGAGCGAACGGACCGTAGATCAGGCGAAGGTTCCGCTCACCCGGAACCGCCGGGGTTGGCCCGACACGCGCGGACGTCATCCGCCGGGAGCGGTCGCCTGCGCAGCGAACCGTTGGTCCGAATGGATTGGACCAACAGGCCGTTCGCTCCGGAAGAAGGATCAGCCGGCGCGGTGGGCCAGGACGTCGGCGTGGCAGGGCTTGGGGGCGCACCAGCAGCCGAGGGCGCGGCCGGAGAGTTCGCCCTTGCGGATGCGCTCGAGCAGGTTCGGCTGTTCGTCCAGCCACTGGTCGTAGTGGCGCACCATCGCCTCGCGGTCCGACTTCGCCTCCTTGATGAACGGGCTGGCGAAGTCCGAAGCGGGCCAGGAATGCCGGTTGCCGGAATGGCCGACGTAGCTGAGCAGGTCCTCGTCCTGCAACCAAGGCACCAGGTGCTTGTGCGGGCCGCTCTTGCGGACGTTGACCACGACCGCGTGGCCGTCGAGCAGCTGCTCGGCGCGTTCCCGCTCGTCGTCGGTCCAGCGATCGGCCTCCGCGGGCAACTGCTCGACCTTCTTGGCCATGTCCACCACCTCCCGGCCGCAGGATGCCCGGCGGCTGCCGCGGCTCACACGTCGGTGATGCGCAGCCCGGCGTGCGCCTTGTAGCGGCGGTTGATCGCGATGATGTTGGCGGTCAGTGCCTCCACCTGGCGCGCGTTGCGCAACCGGCCGCCGTAGATGCCGCGCACTCCGGGGATCGCGTCCGCGAGACCGCGCACCACGTCGGTCGCCTCCCGGTCGTCGCCGAGCACCAGCACGTCCAGGTCGACATGCGTGACCGACAGGTCCGCCAGGGTGACCGCCGAAACGTGGTGGAACGCCGCGGTGACCCGCGAGTCCGGCAGCAGCGCCTCCGCCTGCTGGGCAGCGGAGCCCTCGGGCACGTCCAGCGCGTACGGCCCCTTCTTGTCGAAACCGAGCGGGTTCGCGCAATCGACGACGATCTTGCCGGCGAGCTGCTCCCGCACCGACCGCAGCGTGTCCTCGTGGCCGTCCCACGGCAGCGCCGCGATGACGATGTCCGCGTCGGCGGCGCAGGTCGCGTTGTCCGCACCGGTCACCGAACCGCCGGAGGTCTCGGCGATCTCCGCGGCGGCCTCCTGCGCCCGCTCCGCCTTGCGGGAACCGATGACGACCCGCCTGCCCTCGCTCGCCCAGCGGATCGCCAGGCCCTTGCCCTGCGCGCCGGTGCCGCCGAGCACCCCGATGGTCAACTCCTCAGCCACGACGGGCCTCCTCGTCATCAACTCGCAACGCTGCACTCCCACCATCCGCACCCCGGCGCGGCAGCGCCAGAGCGGCCCGCTGTGCTTCGCGACACTGAACCGCCGAGGCGGGTGTTGCGGACGAATGTCCCATGCGCGGCGCGATGAAGATCAACTGGCTTGGGGCCGGAAGCCGGCGCGACCGCCGGTTCAGGCCGCGGAGAAGGCGACCGAGCGGCGCACCGGATCGGCGTCGGTGAGGCGCACCCGCACCCGCTTGCCCTCCGCGAGCCCGTCGCCCGTGCAACGCGCGATCACCGGCGGATCCGGCACGAACACCTCGGCATCACCGGAACCGCTGCGCAGCACCGTCGCCGGGAACTCAGTGCCGACCCGGCCGGACAACGCCCACGCCTGCGCCTGGGCCAGGCACGCGCGGTCCACCTGGGTGGCGACCCGGTCCGAAGTGCCCATCGCCGAAGGCAGCGCGGTCAGCGCCGTACGCACCCACTCCGGAACCTCGCGGCCCGCGTCGACCGCGAGGCAGACCTCCGCGCCGTAGCGGTCGACCAGGCGCCGCAGCGGGGCGGTGACGTGCGCGTAAGGAGCTCCGATGCCGGCGTGCCGCGGTTTCGACGGTGCGCCGCGCTCGAACGAGGTGTAACCGGCTCCGCGCAGCAACCGGGTCGCGGCCACGTGCACCGCCAGCGCCTCCGGTCGCACCGGGTCCAGCCCGGCCAGCGCCTCCGCGGGCGGCAGATCCTCCGGCCACTCCACGCCCAGCTCGGCCGCCGAGCGGCGCAGCGCAGCCACCGTCGCGGGCTCCGGATCGGGCACCGTGCGCAGAATGCCGAGGCCGGAGCCGAGCATCATCTCCGCCGCGCACATGCCGGTGAGCAGCGAGATCTCCGCGTTCCACTCCTCGACCACCAGCCGCG
>NZ_JAFRFW010000423.1:0-2249 GCF_017434145.1 Saccharopolyspora sp.
CCGGCGCAACGGCGGAGGTGGCGTGGTGGGAACTCCCGGACAGCACCCTCGCCGGGCTCGCCGAACGCGGCGTGCTGGTGCCCGCCGATCAACCGCTGCGCAGGCACCTCGCCTACGAGCCTCCGCGCGCGCAAGCCGGAACGGTGCGGGTGCTGGGCGATGATCAGCTGAGCACCTCGATCGCATCGTCCCTGCGGGACAACGGGATCGCGACGACCTGCGACGCGGCGGCCCGCGACGGGACTGCCCGCGACGCGACGGGCCGCGACGGGACGGACGGCCGCCCCGCGCAGGCTTGGGTGCTTCCGCTCGTCGCGCCGGAGGACGACCTGCGGGCCGTGACCGAACGCGCGCTCGGGAACCGGGCACCGATCGTCGTTTTCGCCTGCACACCGCGGAAACTCCACACCGCGGTGCTGCGCCCGCCGAGCACGGCGTGCCCGCTGTGCGTGGTCCGGCGGATCCGCGCGAACTGGCCCGGCCAGGACATCGCCGACGCGCCGCTGGAACTGCTGCTCGGCACCTGCTCGGAGCCCGGCTGGCCCAGCCACGACGCCATGATCGGGCTGGTGGCGCACACCGTGTTGCGCGCGGTGGGTGCCGGTACCGGCGATGGTGGCGATGCGGCCGAACTCGTCGAACTGGACTTGGATTCCTGGGCGAGCACGCGGCATCCCGCTCTGCACCTGCCGGGGTGTCCCGCCTGCGCTCGCGAGGTGCGCACGCCGCCCCAGCAGGACGGAACGGCGCCCGCGCTCGCCGCGAGCTGGCAGCGGATGCAGCGCGCCATCGACCCGCTCACCGGCATCTTCGCCTCGGTTCAGGACCGGCGCCCGGAGGGTTCGGAAACGACGCTGGCCAACACCGTCGGCGGCACGGAGACGGGGTGGTTCTCCGCGGTCTCGGCGTGGACGGTGAGCGGCTCGGCCAAGCACGATCCGCTGGAAGCACGCGTGTGCGCGCTGGGCGAGGGGCTGGAGCGCTACGCGGCGGGCATCTACGATCCGGACGACTTCGTGCGCGGCTCGTTGTCGGAGCTGGGCGCCGCCGCGGTGGATCCGCGCGAGCTGCCGCTGGGTTCACCGGCGGAATACCGCTCGTTCCGGCGTTTCGCGCCCTACCACCCGGAGCTGGTGATCGACTGGGTCGTGGGAGTCGACCTGAGCACCGGGCAACCGCGCTACGTGCCTGCAGGCACCGTTTACGTGCCCTACAAGGCGCCGAACCGCCGCGAACGCCTGTTGAATTCGGTCTCCACCGGGCTGGCCGCGGGTAGTACCCGCGACCAGGCGCTTCGCGGCGGGCTGCTCGAAGTGGTCGAACGCGATGCCTTCGCGATCTACTGGTACAACCGGCTCCGCGCGCCCAGCCTCGACCTGGACGGCCTCCCGCCGGGTGCGGTGCGCACCGTGGTGGAACGGATGCGGCTGCGCGGTATCGAGGTCATCGCCAAGGACATCACGACGGACCTCGGCATCCCGACGATCCTGCTGCAGGGGCGGCTGACGACTCCGGAACGGCCGATCGTCCTGCACTCCAGCCGATCCGCGCTGGACACCGGCGAAGCGCTGCTCGGCGCCTGCGAGGAACTGGAACTCGGGTTCTGCCAGATCGACGGCCTGTTGCGGACCCGCGCGGTGCCCGAGGACGGCGTCACGTTGGGGCACATGTGGGACTTCTACCTCTACTACTGCCGCGCGGACCGCGCCGAACTGCTGGACTGGACGCGCGAGGGGCCGCTGCAGCAGGTGCCGCCGTCCCGGCGACCGAGTGAGTCCGATGTGGACGAAATCGTGGCGCTGCTGGCCGCGGCCGGTCATCGGCCCGTCGCCGTGGACATCACGCCGATCGACGTCGCCGAGTGCGGGGTGAGCGTCGTCCGCAGCATCGTTCCGGGGCTGCAACCGGTGGTCTTCTCCCAGAAGTTCCGGCATCTCGGCGGCCGCCGCGTGTTCGAGGCACCGGTGCGGATGGGCCTGCGCGAGCAGCCGCTCGGCGAGCAGGAGCTCAACCCGCTGCCGCTGCCGATGGCGTGAGGACCCATGCCCTGCACACCGGAGGCACCGCGCGTCGAACACTCGCTGTGCCGCGCGAACGCCCCCTATCGGATCGAGGTCGGCGGGGCGCTGACCGGCGCGGGTTTGGTGCGCGACAAGCACGTTCTGACGGTGTGGAGCGACCGGAGGTGGACGCTGCGCCGCGGCGCGGCAGCACCCGGCGGCCCACCGGTCGCGCGCCGATACCCGCAG
>NZ_JAFRFW010000042.1:0-6304 GCF_017434145.1 Saccharopolyspora sp.
CGCGGTCGTGCTGGCCGGGCTCGGGATGGGCGTCGGCCAGCCGCTGACGATGTCGTGGCTTGCCGAGTCGACCCCGCCGGGCCTGCGCGGGCGCGCGATGTCGTTGCGCCTGACCGGGAATCGGGCCGGTCAGGTCGTGGTGCCCGGAGCGGTCGGCCTCGTCGCCGCCGGAGTCGGCGCTGCAGGCGTGCTCGGAGCCACCGCCGCGGCCCTGGCGTGCACGGCCGTGCTGGCACGAGGGTTGCCGGTGGACAGTCCGCGGAGCTGAGGGCTCCCGCTCAGCCCGGTTCGATGGTCAAACCCGGTTCGGCGACGTCGATCGCACCGCGGTACTCGCGCCGCGCCGCCGAGCGCGCCGCCGATCGGTCGGTGCCCGGCCAGAGGTGGGTGAGCACGAGACGCCCGACCGCGGTGCGCGTTGCGCACCGTCCCGCTTGCCAGGCCGTGGACAGGTGCGGGGAGTCGGAATCCGGCACGACCCGCTCGACGAAGGTCGCTTCCGCGAGCAGCACGTCGGCTCCCGCGGCGAGTGCATCGAGCTGCGGGCTCGGACCGCTGTCGCCGGTGTAGACGAGCGTGCTGCCACCCGCGGCCAGCCGAACCGCCGCGTTCGGCACGAAGTGCGGCGTGCACCGTGCGTCCACTGTGAACGGTCCGATGGCGAACCGGTGTCCCGCCGTGAACTCGGCCAGGCGATAGGCCGTCGCCAGCATGTGCGGGGAGTCCAGCGCGAGCACCGGCCCCAATGCTCCCGGCAACGAGTGCACGGGCAGCGGCGCGCAGGGGTCCGGACCGAGCGCACGCGCGCGCAGCAGCGGGTTCAAATCGGCGCAGTGGTCGGGATGACCGTGGCTGACCAGCACCGCGTCGACCCGCTCCGCAGCGGTGGTCCGCAGCAGCGCTTGGAACGTGCCGTAACCGGGATCGATCAGCAGCCGGAAACCGCCGTGTTCGACCAGGTAGCCACTGCACCCCTGGTCCGGAACGGGCCAAGCGCCGCAACCCCCGAGAACCGTGATGCGCACCCACCGGATGTTACGGCGAGAACGCGAAGAGCCGCCGGAAGCCCATCGGTCCCGTCCCCGCAGCACGATCCGCTGCGGCATCGCCGCTACCGAACTCGGGCAGCCGCCCGATTCGTGAGCGCGGTTCCCCGACGGCTCATCCTGTCGTACGCAAGCGGGTGATCGCGGTGATGATGAGGCCGTCGGCGGCCAGCCAGCGGCCGGTGAACGAGTCCAGCGGTGCGCCCTCGACGTCCGGTCCGCGTTTGAGCAGCTGCGCGTGGAACGCGCCGTCGCGGGCGATGGTGAGTTCGGCGTCTTCGAAACCGAGCCATTCCCGGGCCACGGGGAACCACGCCTTGTACACGGATTCCTTGGCGCTGAACAGGATCCGGTCCCAGTGCAACGACGAGTCCGGTGTGGACAGTTCAGTGATCCGGCCGCGCTCGGCGGGCAGCGTGACCGCCTCCAGCACCCCGTCCGGAAGTGCGTCGTGCGGTTCGGCGTCGATGCCCACCGTGAGCACGGTTTCCTGGCGGCCGACCACCGCGGCCCGGTAGCCGAGGCAGTGCGTCATGCTGCCCGCCACGCCTTCGGGCCAGCCGGGTGCGCCGCGTTCACCCGGCAGCAGGGGAGCAGCCGGCACGCCGATCTTGGCCAGCGCGTTGCGCGCGCAGTGCCGCACGGTGGTGAACTCGCGGCGGCGCTTGTCCACCGCGCGGGCGATCACCTGCGACTCCTCGTCGAACAGCCACGCCTCCGGCGGGTCGGTGAAAGTCTCCTCCCAGGCCAGTTCGCCCGGCAGCAACCGCTCGATCACGCCGCCTCCTCGCCGAACACCGGCCGCAGCGAGTCCGCGGGCAAGCCGTGCCGCTTCCACTCGCGCGGGTAGCCGACCGAGACTTCCTGGAAGCGCACCCCGTCGTGCCAAGTGGTTCGCGGAATGTGCAGGTGCCCGTAGATCACCACCGAAGCCCGGTGCCGCAGGTGCCAATCCGCGGTGTGCACGGTTCCGCACCACTGCGCGAACTGCGGGTACCAGAGGACGTCGGTGGGTTCGCGCACCAGCGGGTAGTGGTTCACCAGCACGGTGGGAAGTTCCGGGTCGCACTCGGCGAGCCGCTGCTCGGTGTAGGCCAGCCGGGCGCGGCACCAGTCGTCGCGGGTCTCGTAGGGGTCGGGGTGCAGCAGGAACTCGTCGGTGCACACCACGCCGGACTCGTGCGCGACGGCCAGCGCCTCTTCCTTGGTGGCGGTTCCCGCCGGGCGGAACGTGTAGTCGTAGAGCACGAACAGCGGCGCGACGGTGACCGGGCCGCCGCGGCCGGTCCAGATCGGGAACTCGTCCTCGGGCGTGACCACGCCGAGTTTCCGGCAGCGGCGCACCAGCTCCAGGTAGCGCGCTTCGCCGCGCAGTTGCAGCGAATCCTGCTTCGGCGTCCACAGCTCGTGGTTGCCGGGAACCCAGATGACCTTGGCGAACCGTTCCGCGAGCAGCTCCAGCGCCCAGGAGATCTCGTCGGAGAGCTCGCCGACATCTCCGGCGACGATCAGCCAGTCGTGCTCGGTGCGCGGGCGCAGGTTGCGGGCGATGTCCTTGTTCTCGGCCATCGCGACGTGCAGATCGCTGACGGCCAGCAGTTCACCTGGGGTAGAGCTCATGATGTGCCGATCGTATCCGTGCTGGTGAGCTTCCCGGGGCGGTTCTGGGGGAATTCACAGTCCGCGGCGGGCTCCCACGGGCTGGGAATCGAATCTCGGCTCTCCGGGTTGGGTTTACGGCCGGGCAGGGCGTCGATACCGTCACCACATGGCCCGGACGGCGACTCTCACCACACGCGGATACGTGGATTTCGCGCGTGTGTCGTCCGCGCTCTGTAGCGCCTGAAAACTCCCGCGGGCGACCGCGGTCGAGGCCGACGCCTTCCTCCTGATTCCTCCCGGCGGCACCCGCGCGCGGTGCACGCCGTGCTGTCCAGCGGAGCGTGCTGATGACTCTGCCCGATCATGCCCCGAACGGCGCCCGGGCCGACCCGGATGCCATCGCGGTCACCAACGTCCGGAACAGCAAAGCCAGGAACCGCCCGCGGATTCCACGCTGGTTGTTCAAAACCTTCAGTCCCGTCGGGCTGATCGTGCTGTGGCAGGTGCTCAGCGGTACCGGCCTGCTCGACGAGGACACGCTGGCCTCCCCGGCCACGGTGCTGGCCACCGCCGGCGAGCTGTGGGAGGAGGGCCGGATCCAGTCGGCCGTGCTGACCTCGGTGCAACGCGTCGGTGCCGGACTCGTGTGCGGGCTGGTCGCAGCCGTGGTGCTGGCGACCCTGTCGGGGTTGTTCCGCCGGGGTGAGGACCTGATCGACGCGCCGATGCAGATGCTGCGCACGGTTCCGGTGATCGGACTGATCCCGCTGCTGATCATCTGGTTCGGCATCGGCGAGGAACCCAAGATCATCCTGATCGCGCTGGCAGTGACCTTCCCGCTGTACATGAACATCTACGGCGGCATCCGCAACGTCGATGCCGGCCTGGTGGAGGCGTCCAGGACGCTCGGGCTCGGCCGGTTCGCCCAGGTGCGCCACGTGATCCTGCCCGCGGCGATGCCCAACGCCCTGGTGGGCCTGCGGTACTCGCTCGGTTCGGCGTGGCTGGCGCTGGTGTTCGGCGAAACGATCAACGCCACCGCGGGCATCGGCTACGAGATGAACATGGCGCGCGAGTTCTTCCAGACCGACGTGATCGTGGTCTGCCTGGTGCTCTACGCCCTGCTCGGCCTGGTGGCCGATTTCATCGTGCGACTTCTGGAAAGGACTGTTCTGGCATGGCGACCGGCCTTCCGCGGAGCGTAGCCGAGCGCGCGCCCGAGACGACGGCGCTGCCCGCGTCGGTGCGCGGGCTCACCAAGAGCTTCGACGAGCACACCGTCCTCAATGGACTCGACTTGGACATCCGGCCGGGCCAGTTCGTTGCCCTGCTCGGCCCCAGCGGCTGCGGAAAGAGCACGCTGCTGCGCATCCTGGCCGACCTGGACCGCGAGATCGGCGGGGACGTGCAGGTCGCGCGGCGCCGTGCGGTGGCGTTCCAGTCCCCGCGGCTGATGCCGTGGAAACGGGTGTGGCGCAACGTGGTCCTGGGCCTGGACGGGCGTCCGGACCGGGCGAAGGCGATCGAGGCGCTGGAGGAGGTCGGCCTGGGACATCGGGTCGACGTGTGGCCCAAGGTGCTCTCGGGCGGTGAGGCGCAGCGCGCCTCGCTGGCGCGGGCGCTGGTGCGGGAACCGGACCTGTTGCTGCTGGACGAGCCGTTCTCCGCGCTCGACGCGCTGACCCGGATCAAGGTGCAGAACCTGGTCGGCGAGCTCTGGCAGCGCCACGGCTGCGCGATCCTGCTGGTCACCCACGACGTCGAAGAGGCGCTGCTGCTGGCCGATCGGGTGCTGGTGCTGCGCGACGGCGGCATCGCGCATGACCAGCTCGTCGAGCACGAACGGCCGCGGGACGTTTCCGCGCCGGGTTTCGTGGCCCAGCGCGCGGAACTGCTGTCCTGGCTCGGTGTCCACTGAGGACTTCGTTGTGAAGGGGCTGCGGGCCGTTCGCGGCTCCGGCACGCGCGGTCCTGAGCCGAAACCGGACCGGTGAGCTTTTCCGGCAACGCAACGCACATTCGTGAAGGAAGTGGTGACATGTCGGTCGAGATCGTCGGCATGATCGGGGCGCAGCACGTCTCGGAGATCCATCCGGCCGGCGGCCCGGCGATCGACCCGGAGTTCCTGCGCCGGTTCGCCCGCGCGCACGAGGACGGCGGGTTCGACCGCGTCCTCATCGGACACGGTTCGGGTTCGCCGGACGGCACGCAGCTCGCCGCGCACGTGGCCGCGCACACCGAACGACTCGGTTTCCTGGTCGCGCACCGGCCGGGTTTCGTCGCGCCGACGCTGGCCGCGCGCACGTTCTCCACATTGGACACGTTGGCGCGCGGGCGGATCGCGGTGCACGTCATCAGCGGCGGCAGCGATGCCGAGCAGCGGCGCGACGGCGACTACCTCGGCAAGGACGAGCGCTACGCGCGCACCGACGAATACCTCGAAGTGCTCAAACGGGCCTGGACCGAGCCGGGCCCGATCGACCACGTGGGCGAGCATTATCGGTTCGAGGGATTCGAGACGCAGGTGAAACCGGCGCAGCAGCCCCGGATTCCGCTGTACTTCGGCGGATCGTCGCAGGCGGCGTACCGGGTCGGCGGCAAGCACGCCGACGTGTTCGCGCTGTGGGGCGAGCCGCTGGCCGAGACCGCCGAGCAGATCGCGTCGGTGCGGGCTGCCGCGAAGGCCGCCGGGCGCTGCGACCTCCCGGGCATCAGCGTCTCGTTCCGGCCGATCCTCGGTGCCACCGAAGAACTCGCGTGGCAACGGGCGCACCGGATCCTGGACCGGATCCACGCGGCTCGCGGCGGATTCGGCTCGTTCACCGGGCCGAAGACGCTCGGCAAGTCCGCCGAGGTCGCCAACGTCGGATCGCAGCGATTGCTCGCCGCCGCGGCGGGCCGAGACCTGCACGACCGTGCACTGTGGACTCCCACGTCGCGCGCGACGAACGCGGCGGGGAACTCCACCGCGCTGGTGGGCACCGCCGAGACGGTGGCCGAGGCGCTGGCCGACTACGTCGACATCGGGGTGAGCACGCTGCTGATCCGCGGCTACGACCCGCTGGACGACGCCATCGACTACGGCCGCGAACTCCTCCCGCGAGTGCGCGAAACCGTCGCCCGCCGCGCGGCGAACCCCGCACCCGCGATTTCCTGAGTGAACGGCCCGCTGGTCCCAATAGATTGGTCAAACGGTCCGTTCGCTCGGCGATCAGCGATCAGGCGACACGTGGGAGCGCCACTCGATCCGGGTGCTCATGGGGGAGTGAACGGCCCGCTGGTCCCAATAGATTGGTCAAACGGTCCGTTCACTCCGGGGTGCGGGCGGAGTGGGAGTGCGGCGGGGGATCATGCCGGGGGAGAGAGGAACGGAGGGGTCATGACGCGCACCTGGGCGCCGGAGAACGCTTCGCGGGGGCATGTCGTCGTGCTGCACGGGCGGGGCGAGCACCCCGGCGTGTACGAGCGGCTCGGGCGGCGGCTGGCCGCCGACGGCTACACCGTCGTGGCGCCGGACCGCGAAGCCTCCCCGGAGAGCTGGGTCGCCGGTGCGGGCGAGGCCGCCCGCGTGCTCGCGGGCTCGGACACCGGCGCGCTGCTGGCGTGGGAGGCGGCGCTGGCCGACTACGTCGACATCGGGGTGAGCACGCTGCTGA
>NZ_JAFRFW010000424.1:0-5930 GCF_017434145.1 Saccharopolyspora sp.
CGGCCGAAAACTCTGCTGTTCGCAACGGGGCTGCGCACAACGGAGCTGCGCACCGCCCGGCGGGCGGCGCATCCGGTGCCGACCGGTGCCATGGCACCGAACCGGCGGACCGCCCTCCCGGCGCGGAGGGCGGTTTCCGCCGGTGCAAGACGGGCGGTGCGCAGCTCCGTTGTGCGCAGCCCCGTTGCGAACAGCAGAGTTTTCGGCCGCGGCGGCCGAAACCACGGACAAGGACGGCTCAGCCATGTTTGAACTTGCGCAGAAGGTGGCCCTGGTGACCGGTGCGGCGTCCGGGATCGGCGCCGAGATCACCCGCGTGCTGGCCGAACGCGGGGCCACGGTCGCGGGCGCCGACCTCGTCGCCGACCTGCCGGAGTCGTGCGCTTCGGCGCACCGGGTGGACGTCTCCGAACCGGACTCGGTGCAGGACTGCGTACGGGAGGTGCTCGACCGGCACGGCCGGATCGACGTGCTGGTCAACTCCGCCGGTGTCGCCCGGCTGGCACCGGCCGCCGACATCGTCATGGACGACTGGCGCGCGACCCTGGACATCAACCTCACCGGGAGTTTCCTGATGTGCCAGGCGGTCGGGCGCGGCATGGTCGAGCAGGGCTCCGGGCGGATCATCAACCTCGCCTCGCAGGCCGCGAGCGTCGCGCTCGACCAGCACGTCGCCTACAGCGCCTCGAAGGCCGGAATCCTCGGCATGACCCGGACGCTGGCTTTCGAGTGGGCGCGCAGCGGCGTGACGGTGAACGCGGTTTCGCCGACCGTGGTGCTCACCGAGCTCGGCCGCGCGGCCTGGGACAACCCCGCGGGCGAAGCGCACCGGGAGGACATCCCGGCGGGCCGGTTCGCCGAGCCCGCGGAGATCGCGGCCGCGGTCGCCTACCTCGCCACCGAAGAGGCCGCCATGGTCAACGGCACCGACCTGCGGGTGGACGGCGGATTCACCATCCGCTGACGCTCGATCCGACATCTATCCACAGTGGAATAACTCGGGTTCGCTGCGCCGGTCACCGAGACTTCCGCCGCCCTGCCACGACGGACCGAGCGCAGTCGCGATCGGCACCACGCGCATCAGCCGACCCAGTGATTGACATCCCGGATCACCGGGTAGGCGAAGAGGGTCTTGCCCCACTGCGCTTGGAGGAGATCCCCGTGATCACCCTAGGTGTCATCCTGCTGATCCTCGGCCTGGTGCTGAGCGTCCCCGTCCTCTACACGATCGGCGGCATCCTGATCGTCGCGGGCCTGGTCCTGTTCGTGCTCGGCCGAATGGGCACCAAGGTCGGCGGCCGCGCCCACTGGTTCTGACCGGCCACAGTGGACTGGCGTGCGGATGGACCGAAACCCGCATCGCCCCGCCGTGCGCACGAACCGAGCCCCGATGTTCCGAGGGCGACGCGAAGCCATGACCGGAGGCGACACGACCGGACGGACCGCGGTCCACCGGGCGAAGGAACGCGCCGAACGCCTCATCGGCACGCTGCGGCGAGGTCTGGGCCACGCCGGCCCGGACCGCGACGCGATGTTGTCGATCGTGAAGAGCGTGTTCGCGGCAGCCGTGGCCTGGCTGATCGCGAACAACCTGCTGCACGCGCCTTCGGCGACGTTCGCCCCGTTCACCGCGTTGCTGATGGTGCAGGCGACGGTGTCGCAGTCGGTGGACCAGTCCGCCCGCTACGCCGCGGCGATGGTGGCCGGCGTGGTTCTGGCCGGGGTGCTCACGCCCACGCTCGGTGCCGCGATGTGGACGTTCGCGGTACTGATCCTGGTCGCGCTGGTTTTCGGGCGCTGGCGCAAACTCGGCCAGCAGGGACCGCAGGTCGGGGTGGCCGCGCTGTTCGCCTACTCGTCGTTCACCCAGTCACCCGCGCTCTCCGCCAGCTATCTGCAGCTGGCCAGCATCGCCGGGCTGGTGCTGCTGGGTTGCGCGCTGGGAGTGCTCACCAACCTCGTGATCGTGCCGCCGATGCGCTACCGCAGCGCCGAGCACGGCATCGGTTCACTGGCCCACTCGCTGTGCGACCTGCTCACCGACGTGTCGGAGGGCTTGCACGGCGGTGTGCCGGACCGGGAATCGGCGCAGGCGTGGCAGCACCGCGCCGACCAGTTGCCGGAGTCGGTGGCGCAGGCGCGCGCCACCGTCGAGCACGCCGCCGAGACCATGCGGTTCAACCCGCGCAGGTTGTTCATGCGGGACTCCACCTCCTTCGCCGGCCATCGCACGATCCTCAACGCGCTGGAGCGCGCGGGTGAGCAACTGCGCTCCGGCCTGCGCGGCGTGCACAACGCCGCCGCCACCGACCACCCGCAGGACCGGGCACACCACCGGTTCATCATCGGCTACGCCGAACTGCTCGCTGCAGCGGCCGAAGCGGCTCGAAACCTCGGCCGATTGCACAGCGCCGACGACACGCCACAACTGCGCGAACTCGACGACGCCACTTCCCGGGCCGAACGCGCTTACCGCGAGCTCGCCGAACAGGCCGGGGACGAAACGCTCGACAGCCCGCGGCAATGGCCGATCTACGGCGCCCTGCAAACCGATGCGCACCGCTTGGTCGAAGAGTTCGTCCACGCCCGCCATTCCCTGTCGCGCCTGCTCGAACCCGACCGGGAGGAACCCCGATCCGTGGGCTCCGCGGGGAATTAGCGCGCAACAGCCTACCCCCTCCATGGGAACGTCAGGCCGTCGTGCCGGCTGCCAGCTCGCCGAGAATTCGCCGGGTCGCCTCGTCGGCCGGGAAGAACGACTCGACCGCGAGTTCGGCGAGGTTCACGTCGTGCGGCGCGCCGAAGTGCGTCACGGTGCTGTGCAGGTTCAGCTCACCGGAAGGATGCTCCAGCTGCAACGGCAGCAGTACGTCGTGCTCAGGCCGGCTGTTCATGTCCCCGGTGGGCGGGCCGTAGCCGCGCATCTCGGAGAGCAGTCCGGCGAGGCGCGCATCGCCGGTCGCCCGCGTTAGCCGGTCGAGGCGTTCGATCAAGTGGGCCGCCCACGCGCCGAGGTTGCGGATGCGCGGCGCCAGTCCCGCTGGGTGCAGGCTGAGGCGGAAGATGTTCACCGGCGGGGCGAGCAGCTCCGGGTCGACCCCGGCGAGCAGCGGCGCGACCGCGCGATTGCTCAGCTGCATGTCGCCCCAGCGGTCAATGACCAGCGCCGGATAGGGCTCGTGCCCGGTGAGCAGGTGATCGAGGGCCGCACGAATCGCCTGCAACTGCTCGTCATCCAGGTCGGACGCGGTGTAGACCGGCGCGTAGCCGCCGGCGAGCAGCAGGGCGTTGCGTTCGCGCAGCGGCACTTCCAGGCTCTCGGAGAGCGTGAGCAGCAGTTCACGGCTGGCTCTCGACCGGCCGGTCTCGACGAAGCTCAGGTGCCGAGCCGACACTCCCGCCGAGATGGCGAGTTCGAGCTGACTGCGACGCCGGCGCGCCCGCCATTCCCGCAACACCTCCCCCGGGCCGGCTGATGCTTCGCGTTCGGCAACCGAGTCGGACACATCGATGATGCTAGACCGCGCGATGCGCCGGTTCGATTACCTCGGAAGTAATCGATCCGCCGCACGCACCGATTCAGAATTCGGTGCATGACTGTTGCGGAGCATCCGTTCGACATCGACACCCGCGTGCGACCGACCGGTACCCCGGGCCGGTTCGAGGCCGGGTTCTCGCCGCGTTGGAAAGCGCTCGGCGGCGTGATCAACGGCGGGTACGCGGCGGCCGTGAGCCTCAGCGCGTTGCGCGCCGCGCTCCCCCACCCGGACCCGCTCGTGGTGTCCACCTTCTTCTTGCGCCGAGGCCGTCCCGGTCCGATCGAGGTGCACACCGAGGTGGCCAACCGGGGCCGCCGGATATCCACCGGCCAGGCCCGAATCCTCGCCGACGGCACCGAGATCGTGCGCACGACCGCAAGCTTCACCGACCGCACAGGTGCCGCGGGCATTTGCGCGGAGCTGTCCGCGATGCCCGATCTACCGCCGCCCGGGGAATGTCTCGACCCGCTCGCGGATGCGCCGATGCCCGAGGTGACGATCACCGAGCAGGTCGAGTTCCGATACCCCGTACGGCCGGGATGGTTCGGCGGATCGCCCAGCTCCGTCCCGCACGCCGAATTCTGGATCGCGTTCGCCGGTGGCCGCGACGCCGATCCGATGAGCCTGCCGCTGCTCGTCGACGCCGCCGCGCCGGTGGTCCTCGAACTCGGAGTCGCGGGCTCGGCGACCGTGGAACTGAACACCCACGTCCGCCGCTGGCCCGCACCGGGATGGCTGGCCTGCCGGGTGGCCACCCACCACGTCGCGGACGGCTACCACGAAGAGGACTTCGAGCTCTGGGACTCCCGCGGCCACCTGGTCGCCCAGGCCCGCCAGCTCGCCGCTGTGCTCCGGCCCGCGCCGCGGGCCACGGAAAGCTCCCCGCAACCTGAAGCGTCGCGCTGAGCCGAGGCCGGCGAGACGCGGACGAACCGAGTGAGCACGACTACACCACAACGGCATTGTCGAGCCCCGACTCCTGCAGAACGGACAACGCTCGTTCGGAGACGACGAGCGTCAAATCGTCGTTGCGGCCGAAGTCGGAGGCACCGGGCCAACCGGTGATCTTGAGCCAGAGCCACTGCGGCAACGACTCGTCGATCAGCTCTTCGCCTTCGGGTGAGAGCGTCACGGTCACGGCGTCGAAGGCCACTCCCGTCAAGCCTTCCCGGGTGATCCGCTCCGCGAGCGCGGCGGTGACGATGAAGCAGGGAGTGCTCTCCACCAGGGCATCACCCAGCCAGTTCGTGAACCGGAGTTCGAGGCGGGTCACCGTGACCGGACTGACGCTGCGATCGAAACTCGTTCCCGGCCCGAGCTCTCCCGCTACTTCCGGCTCGACGACGTAGTAGACCCCGCGCGAAGCCACGTCAGGAAGAGCGCCGGGCCGCTTCGAGGGCTTCGGCCTCCTCGCCGCCGATCGCCTCGCCGCGGGCGACCAGGCCTGCGACCTCCGACAGCGGAATCTGCTTGAGCAGCAGCGCGAGCAGGAACGCGACGCCGATGAACGGGACCAGGTACCAGAACACCGGGGCCAGCGCGTCGGCGTAAGCGCCGACGATGGCGTCCTTGATCGGCGCGGGCAGTTGTTCCAGCGCGCTGGGGGCCACCGAGCCCGCCGCGCTCTGCGCCTGTTCCGGCGATGCTCCGGCACCGGCGAAGATGACCTTCAGGTTCTCCGTGAGCCGGGTGGAGAAGATGGTGCCGAACACCGAGGTGCCCAGCGCCCCGCCGACCTCGCGGAAGTAGTTGTTCGTGCTGGTCGCGGTGCCGATCACGGACGGGCTCACCGAGTTCTGCACCACCAGCACGACGACCTGCATGATCAGCCCGAGGCCCGCGCCGAACACGAACAGGAACGCGCACAGCAACCACACGGGCGTCTCGGCGGACAGGCTCGTCATGGCGACCATGCCGATGCCGGTGACGATCGTGCCGAGGATCGGGAACAGCTTGTAGCGTCCGGTCTTGGTGATCCGGCGGCCGGAGACGATGGAGGTGAGCATCAGCCCGGCCATCATCGGCAGCATCGCCATGCCGGAGACCGCGGCCGAAGTTCCGGTGGACATCTGCAGGAAAGTCGGCAGGAAACCGAGCGCGGAGAACATGCTCAGCCCCAGCACCAGCCCGATCGCGGTGGCGTTGATGAAGATCGGGTTGCGGAACAGCGACAGCGGGATGATCGGGTCCGTCGCGCGCGACTCCGCGAACACGAACAGCGCCGCGGCCACGACCAGCCCGGCGCCCCACATCCAGGTTTCCGGCGCGCTCCAGCCGTGCGCGGCGTCGCCGCCGAAGTCGGTGAAGAAGATCAGGCTCGTGGTCGCCGCCGCCAGCAGCACCACACCGGGGATGTCCAACGGCTGCGTGGCTCGCTTGTTGGGCAGCGTC
>NZ_JAFRFW010000425.1:0-3640 GCF_017434145.1 Saccharopolyspora sp.
ACCAGATCCACGCCTCCGACGCCTGGGGCGCCAGCACCGGCGCGGGCCAGACCATCGCCGTGGTGGACACCGGTGTCGACCTGGGACACCCGGACTTGCAGTCGCAGATGGTGCCCGGCGCGACGTTCGCCTGCGGTGGCGGCCCTGCACCGTGCGGCAACGGCGACTGGCGCGGACCGGACGGTGTCGGCCAGGAGACGGACATCCACGGCACGCACGTCTCCGGGATCGCGGCCGCGGCGGCGAACAACGGTGTCGGCGGTGCGGGCGTCGCCCCCGACGCGAAGATCATGCCGGTGAAGGTGCTGGAGAACGGTTCCGGCTCGTTCGCCGACATCGGTGCGGGCATCCGCTACGCCGCCGACAACGGCGCCAACGTGATCAACCTGAGCTTGGGCGCGCCGCCCGGCTCGCAGCTGCTGACGCTGCTCGGCCTCAACGCCGACGCGAAGGACGCGGTGGCCTACGCCCGCGAGAAGGGCGTCGTCGTGGTCGCTTCCGCGGGCAACGAGACCGCGCCGCTGTGCGACACCCCGTCTTGGGAGCAGGGCGCGATGTGCGTCGCGGCCAGCGACCGCGGTGAGCAGCGGGCGAACTACTCCAACTTCGGCTTGAAGCTGGACATGAAGGCCGTGACCGCTCCGGGCGGCGCGGGCAACAAGGTCTGCGCGGACGACATCATCGCCACGGTGCCGCGCGGCATGGGCACGCCGAAGTGCGGGCAGCCGGATTACGACGCGCTGGCGGGCACTTCGATGGCCGCGCCGCACGTGTCCGGGCTGGCGGCGTTGCTGACCGCGCAGGGCCGTTCGGCCGACCAGGTCGAGAAGGCGCTGATGGACACCGCGCACGCCCCCGGCAGCAACGAGACCGGGAAGTACGACCTGCAGTACGGCCACGGGATCGTGGACGCGGCGGCCGCAACCGCGGCTCCGTGAGGTCGTTGTTCTGAATGAGCCGGTGGTCGGTCCACACGCCGGGTGGACCGCCCACCGGTTTTTTATGCCCGGAGACTGTCCTTCAGCAGTTCCGGCCCGCCCTGGTTCGCCGCCCGCACGCCGTGCTCCACCGGGATCAGGTCGCGCTGCCAGGGCGGCGGATCGGGCACTCGGCTCGGCTTTTTCTCGTTGTAGCCCTCGGCCGTCTGCGTCGGCGCCTCCGGCGTAACCGGCTGGCCTGTTGCGGGATCGGGCCGCGGTGGCAGGTCGGCGGTGGTGTCGTCAGTAGCCATGCCGTGCTTTCCGGCTCGCGCGAATGCCCTCGGCACCTTCGTGCAGGCAGCAGTCCGATGACCGGTGCACGCGCCGGACGGACCGGTCACCGAATTCTGTTGTTATGGCCGACTTTCCGGCCTACTGCCCGGCGAGCGCGTTGAGCTGGTCGCGGATCACTTCGGCGTTGTGGTGGCCGAGCGGGTCGAGGATGGCGAGTGCTTGTTGCCAGGTGTGCCGGGCGGCTTCCGTATCTCCGTTGGTGTGCTGGGCTTTTCCGAGTTCGGTGAGGCTTTCGGCTTCGCCTGCCGAGTGGCCGATGCGCCGCCGGTGCTCGACGGCTCGGCCGCAGGTTTCGATGGCGTCGGCGATGTTTCCGGCGAGCAGGTGCGCGGTCGCGAGCCGGTGCAGGACGTAGCCGCGGCCGAATTCGTCCCAGTCGAGTTCGAGGGCACGGCGCAGCAGCGGGAACGCTTCGTCGAATTCGCCGCAGTGCGCCAATGCCACGCCCAGCAGCGAGTCGGTCGTGAGCTGCTGGGTCGCGAGCGATTCCGGAACTGCTTCGCCGGTGCCGCCCAGCTCGTCCAAGATCCGTTTCGCGTGGCGCGCGGAAGTCACCGCGTCGGCGGACTGCTGCGCATCGAAGCACATCATCGCCGATCCGCAGCTGGTGATCGCGGTCCACATCCGCTCGCCCAGCGCTTCGAACAGGCCGGCGGCGATCCGCGCGTTCTCGCTCGCCCGGTCCAGTTCCCGCAGGCGCCAGCAGGCTTCGCTGAGGTCGGCGTGCAACCGGGCCAGTGCGGGTCGATCGTCGTTCTGCCGGGCCGCTTCGATTCCGGCGGTGCTGCTGGTCTTCAATTCGCTGATCAGTCCGCGAAGCCGCATCGGATAGGTGGCGGCGTTCGCGAGCCACCCGGCTCGCGGCATTCCGAGTGCGGTCGATTGCCGGATGGTGGCGAGAACACCCGCGTGTTCGGCGTCCCACCACGCCAATGCCTCGTCGTAGTCCGCGAACGAGCAGTTCAGCTGCTCGTCGACGTATTCGAGCTCGACCAGGTCACGAACGGGCGCCAACTGCCGGTTCGCGGCATAGGTGGCGTAGAGGTGGTGGTCGAGCAGCCGCTGCAATGCTGCCGTGCGGTCGGATTCGGTGTCGTCGGCGTGCGCGCGTTCGCGCGCGTAGGCGCGCAGCAGGTCGTGGAAGACGTAGCGGTCGCCCGCCCGGCGAGTCACCAGATGCGCCCGGCCCAGCTCACCGAGGAGTTTCCGCGCCGACCGGTGATCGACGCCCGCGAGCGCGGCAGCGGCGCCGAGGCTGACGTCCGGCGAAATCGGCAACCCCAGCAGCCGGAACAACCGCGCGGCCGGGGGTGAGAGCGTGCGGTAGGACCAGGAGAACACCGCCCGGATTCCGGTTATGCCGCCCGCATCGAGGGCATCGAGCCGATCGTGCTCGTCGGCGAGATCGGCGACCAGATCGCCCAGCGGCACATCCGGTTCGGCCGCGGCCTGTACCGAGACCAGCGTCAACGCCAGTGGTAACCCGGCGCAGAACTCCAGCAGAGTCGCGGCCGCGTCCGGCTCCGCGTCCAGCCGCTCGGCGCCGAGGTGCCGCGCGAGCAGTTGGTGCCCTTCTCCGGGAGTGAGGGTGTCGAGGGCGAGTCGCTGCGCCCCGTGGTGCGTCACCAGTCCGTCCAGCCGCTGGCGGCTGGTGACCACGACCAGACATCCTGCCGCCCCGGGCAACAACGGCAGCACCTGCTCGGCATCCCTGGCGTTATCCAGCACCAGCAGCATTCGCCGCCCATGCGCCAGAGTGCGGTACTGCGCCGCCCGCGCTTGCTCGGACGCCGGGATCGCATCCGGTTCCATCCCGAGCGCCGTCAGGAAACCCGCCAATGCCTCCGCGGAAGTCACCGGCTCGGCTGCCGGATCGAACCCGCGCAGGTTCACGTACAACTCGCCGTCGGGGAACTGGTCGCGCACCTTGTGCGCCCACTCCACCACCAGCGTCGACTTCCCGACCCCGGCCAGCCCAGAGATCGTCGAGACCAGCAGGGTGTGTTGCGCACCGGAACCGTTGAGCAGCGTGGTCAACGCGTCCTGTTCGACCGTGCGGTTGATGAAATGCCGCGCCGTCGCCGGAAGCTGACGAGGTGGCGCCGCCGAGGCGCCTTCGCGCGCCGCCGAACCGTGGATGTGCACGTCGCCATGGATGTGCTGCGCCTGGACAACGTTTTCGCCGTCCGACGCGCTGTTGTGCACGCCTTCGCCTGGAGTCCCTACGGTCGATCCCTCCATCAGCGGGACCGGTCGAAGCGGCCGGACTTCAAGTCCTGCAAGAAGAAACCCCACGTCGCGGCGGGGACGGTGAAGTGCCCGGCCGCGCGGTTCTTCGAGTCGCGGACGGCCGCGGCCTCCGGTGA
>NZ_JAFRFW010000426.1:0-11035 GCF_017434145.1 Saccharopolyspora sp.
CGCGCAGGCCCCCTTATCGACTCTCCGACCCCATGCGCTAAGGTGAACGACGTCAGCAACGACAAGCCCTCGTAGCTCAGCGGATAGAGCACTGCCCTCCGGAGGCAGGTGTCGCAGGTTCGAGTCCTGCCGAGGGCGCCCGCGTCAGCCAGCAGACACGACGGCTGAGCTGGAATGACTTCCCAGTGGATGGTTGTGGCGTTCTGCCGCTGGCTGCCTCTTCCGGCTGCTCTCAGTCAGTATCTACGGACAATGCGCGGACAAGGTCCGCCTAGTTTCCCCGCTGCTCGGGTGCGGCCGGGAAGTCTCGGGCCAAGCTCCTCGCTCCGGCTGCGTCGATACCGAATGTGTCCGTCAGCCACCTCGCGGAACCCAGCGCGAAGATCGCGCGGGCGCAATCCGGGCACGTGCGCACCGGTAGAGCTTGCGCAACAGCACATTTCGAGCGCAGAGACCGCGCAGCCGATGCTTTCGCGTGGACGACGCTTGTGCGGCGGTGGCTCGTTCCAGCTCTGCGTGTCGTTCGAGGACGGCTCCGAGCGCCTCGATGGCGGTTTCGAGCACTTCCCGGTCCTCGACGTCGTCCGGATGGTCGTGCGCTCCCGAATGCCTCGACGTCGCCGGCAGCAACTCGTCGAGGTCGCCGACCACGTCGTAGGCGGCGGTGCTGAGCTCGCTCACCAGCTGCTTCGCTCGGTCCTGCACCCAAGGTCGGTCTTCGGCAGGCAGCGCGATGCGCCTGCGCGACGCACGCGCACCGAAAATCTCGGTCGCGAGCTGGTACTTGACGACGCTGTCGTAGCCCGGCCAGTCCAGCCGATCCGCGAGCGTCTCGTTCAGACGCGACAGCAACGCGGTTTCGGCGACGCCGAGCGACTTGTTCGGCGAACCCACCTGCGCGTCGAACGAACCGGGGTCTACCCCGATCAGACAGGCGAAACGTTCCCACAGCCGGCTCGGCCCCTCATCCGGCCGCGGAACGGTCACAACGTGCACGCGCTCCGGCGGAAGCCCGACCGCCCACTTGCGGAGGATCGCGGGGAGGTCCTGGCGCTGCCAGAACAGTTCGCTGAGCCAGTGCGATCGCCCCTCGCCGCCGCGGACACCGGCGCTGAAATCGGAAAAGCTCACCACGTGCCGGTTCTTGACGTCCTCCTGCCAGACAGCGGGTAGCTGACGCGCCAGGTCGCGGGCGGTGCACACCACGTGCACCTCGGCAAACGCGAGGTCCGACATGGCCCGCTCGACGTCCTCGGGAGCAGCGGTGCAGAACAGCTCGTGGGACAGCACCACGTCGCCGGAGAACTGCCGCGCTTGCTCGACGAGCTTGCGCCACGCCGACGGCACGTCCGCGTCCTCCCAGTCGGCCTGGAACTGCGTGCCCTGCAGATCCATCGCGGCCTGGAAGTGCGCTTCCGGACGGTCGCCCGGGTAGAGCAGACCGGCGCGGCGCAACGGTTCCCGGTTGCGCCACAGGACCTCCTGCAAATAGGTGGTGCCCGTCTTCGGCGATCCCAGGTGGAAGAACACCCGTTGACGCGTGGTGATCGACATGGTGCGAACCGTAAACATCGCGGCCACCGGCCTGCGGAGGCTCGCCGAAGCATTTCTTACGTCACACCGAGGTGTGTCGCTCAGCCCCCGCACGCCGTCCCGGATGGCCGCTCTCGGCGACGGATCGCGTGCGCAAACCCCGTATCGCGGTTCTACGCGCTGCGGCTCACCACGCGTCGGATGCCGTTCGCTCGACCCTGAGAGGTAACCCACAACGTTCGCGTACTGATGGTTGCATCGTGCCAATGATATCTTTAGCTGAGCTAATCACTTGGCGTGTGCAGGGGTTCGGCGAAGAACCCGGCGCAATCAGTCGCGAGCATTGGGAGATCGTTGCAATGGGTGGTTCTCGCCCCGAGAACGATATCGACGACAAATCGGTCAAAGCGCAAACGGAACGGCGTCTGGACGAGGTAGCCGCGAAAGATCCGCGCATCTTGGACGCCAAGCCGCTCGAATCGGTGCACGCCACGCTGCAACAACCAGGAATCGGCTTGGCGCGAACCGTCGCCACGATCATGGAAAGTTATGCGGATCGGCCGGCCCTCGGCGAACGCGCGAAGGAACTGACCAAGGATCCGGACACCGGGCGTTCCGCGTACCGGCTGCTCCCGGAGTTCGAGACCATCACCTACCGCGAACTGTGGTCGCGGGTGCAAGCGGTTTCCGCCGAATGGCAGCACGGTTCGCTGCGCGCCGGCGACTTCGTCTGCCTGCTCGGTTTCACCAGCACCGACTACGCGACGCTGGACCTCGCCTGCGTGCACTCGGGCGCCGTTTCCGTTCCGCTGCAGTCCAGCGCACCGGTGAGCCAGCTGCAGCCGATCGTGCAGGAAACCGGGCCGCGGATCATCGCCACGAGCGTCGAACTGCTCGACAAGGCCGTCGAATTGGCGATCTCCAGCGAGTTGCAGCCGCGGGTGATCGTGTTCGACCACCACCCCGAAGTCGACGAAGAACGCGAGAAGTTCGAGGCGGGCGCACGCCGGCTGGCCGAATCCGGCATCGCCGCCGAAGCGCTCGGCACGGTGATCGAGCGGGGCGCGGAAATCCCGACTCCGGCACCGTTCGTCGCCGAATCGGAAGACTCGCTGTCGCTGCTCATCTACACCTCGGGCAGCACCGGCACGCCCAAGGGCGCCATGTATCCGGAATGGCTGGTCCGCCGGGTGTGGGCCGGATTCCTGCCCAAGGTGAGCAACGTTCCGTCGATCACCATCAGCTACCTGCCGATGAGCCACCTGGCGGGTCGCGCTTCCCTGGTCAGCTCGCTCGCGCACGGCGGCACCACGTACTTCACCGCGAAAAGCGATCTGTCCACCTTCTTCGCAGACATCGCGCTGAGCGGGCCCACGGAACTGATGCTGGTCCCGCGGATCTGCGACATGCTGTTCCAGCAGTACCAGAGCGAACTCGACCGGCGCGCCGCCGACTTCGGCGACCAGGAACAACTGGACGCGGCGGTGAAGCAGGATCTGCGGGAGAACTTCCTCGGTGGCCGGGTCGTACACGCCATGTGCGGCAGCGCGCCCATCTCCACCGGAATGCACGAGTTCGTGGAATCCTGCCTGGGCCTGCCGCTGAACGACGGTTACGGCTCTACCGAGGCCGGCGGCGTGCTGATCAACACGCACGTGCAGCGGCCGCCGGTGACCGAGTACAAGCTGGTGGACGTCCCCGAACTCGGCTATTTCCGCACCGACTCCCCGCATCCGCGCGGCGAGCTGCTGCTCAAGGCCGATTCGCTGTTCCCGGGCTACTTCAACAGGCCGGAGGTCACCGCCGAGGTATTCGACGCGGACGGCTTCTACAAGACCGGCGACATCATGGCCGAAATCGGCCCGGATCGGCTTGCCTACGTCGACCGCCGGAAGAACGTGCTGAAACTTTCGCAAG
Organism: Saccharopolyspora sp.; assembly: GCF_017434145.1. NCBI lineage: Bacteria > Bacillati > Actinomycetota > Actinomycetes > Pseudonocardiales > Pseudonocardiaceae > Saccharopolyspora > Saccharopolyspora sp. Next base: position 3,451 of record NZ_JAFRFW010000426.1, read on the forward strand.
GCGAATTCGTCGCGGTCTCCCACCTGGAGTCGGTGTTCGCCACCAGCCCGCTAGTCAAGCAGATCTTCGTCTACGGCAGCAGCGTCCGCGCGTACCTGCTCGCGGTGATCGTGCCCACCGATGACGCACTCGAGCGCAACGGGAACACCGAGGCGCTCAAGGCGCGGATCGGCGAATCGCTGCAGCAGGTCGCGAACGAGGCCGAGCTGAACTCCTACGAGATCCCGCGCGACTTCCTGATCGAAACCGAGCCGTTCACCAACGAGAACGGGTTGCTCTCGGACGCGCGCAAACTGCTGCGGCCCAAGCTCACCGATCGGTACGGCGAGCAGCTCGAGCAGTTGTACGCGCAACTCGCCGAAGGGCAGGCCAGCGAGCTGCGCACGCTGCGCCGCACCGGACGGGACAAACCGGTGCTGGAAACGGTCAGCCGAGCCGCCCAGGCGCTGCTCGGGTGCGCAGGCAGCGACGTGGGTCCGGAGGCGCACTTCACCGACCTCGGCGGTGACTCGCTGTCCGCGTTGTCGTTCTCCAAGCTCTTGCAGGAGATCTTCGACGTCGAAGTTCCAGTCGGTGTCGTCATCAGCCCGGCCAACGACCTGCGTGGGATCGCACGGCACATCGAGGGTGAGCGGTCCTCGGGAGCGAAACGGCCCACCTTCGCGACAGTGCACGGCCGGGAAAGCACGCAGGTGCGCGCCGGCGACCTCGCGCTCGACAAGTTCATCGCGGCGCAGACGCTGGACACCGCCGAAACCCTCCCCCGGCCGGATGACACGGCCCCGCAAACCGTGCTGCTGACGGGCGCGAACGGCTACCTCGGCCGGTTCCTGTGCCTGGACTGGCTGGAACGGCTCGGCGAACGCGGCGGAAAGCTCATCTGCATCGTCCGCGGTGCGGACTCCGCGGCGGCGCGGAAGCGGCTGGACGAGGCGTTCGACAGCGGTGATCCGGAACTCCTGCGGCACTACCGGGCGCTGGCGGCCGACCACCTCGAAGTGCTCGCCGGGGACATCGGTGAGCCGGACCTCGGTCTCGACGAGCCCACCTGGAACAGGCTGGCAACCGACGTCGATCTGATCGTGCACCCGGCCGCGCTGGTCAACCACGTGCTGCCGTACGGCCAGCTGTTCGGTCCCAACGTCGTGGGCACGGCCGAGTTGATCCGGATGGCGCTGACCACGCGGATCAAGCCGATCACCTACCTGTCGACGGTCGGTGTGGCCGCCGGAGTGGACCCGTCCGCGCTCGACGAGGACGCCGACATCCGGGTCACCAGCCCCGTCCGCGAACTCGACGAGACCTACGCGAACGGCTACGCGACGAGCAAGTGGGCCGGTGAGGTGCTCCTGCGAGAAGCGCACGCGCAGTTCGGCTTGCCTGCCGCGGTCTTCCGTTCCGACATGATCCTCGCGCACAGCCGCTACACGGGGCAGTTGAACGTGCCCGACATGTTCACCCGGCTGCTGCTGAGCCTCGTCGCGACGGGCATCGCACCGCGTTCCTTCTACCGGACCGGCGCGGACGGTGCGCGGCCGCGGGCGCACTACGACGGATTGCCCGCGGACTTCACCGCCGAAGCGATCACCGAACTGGGCGCGCGGAACACGGCGGGGTACCAGACGTTCAACGTGCTGAATCCGCACGATGACGGCATCTCGCTGGACGTGTTCGTGGACTGGTTGAACGAGGCGGGGCACTCGATCCAGCGGATCGACGACTTCGACGACTGGATCGGCCGGTTCGAGACCGCTGTTCGGGCGATGCCGGAAACGCAGCGGCAGCATTCGTTGCTGCCCTTGCTGCACGCCTTCCAGCAGCCGGACGAGCCGGTGCCGGGCTCCGGGATTCCCGCCGAACGGTTCCACGAGGCGGTGCGCGCGGCCGGTATCGGTGCGGACGAGGACATCCCGCACCTGTCGGCTTCGCTCATCGGCAAGTACGTGACCGACCTGCAACAGCTCGGTCTGCTGTGAGCGGTCGAGGGCGGCCCGTACCGGTGGCCGGCTCGTCCGGTCCTGTGGTCGGCCGCCCTCGACGAACCGCGTCTGGTCGCTTCACCGCACGACGCGGGTCATTCGCTGTGCTCGGCGCCTTTGCCGGTGGAACCGCGGGTGCCGTGTCCGGTGGGCTGGCCGGTTCCGGCCGGTCCGCTGGGCGGCACGGGAGAACCCGCGCGCGAGTGGTGCGGCGTGTCGGCCGGTGTCGCTTCCGGTCCCGGTGACGGTTCGGCGCCCGCTTCGAGCTCCCCGAGCCTGCGCACCAGCAGATCGACGACCGGGGCACGGTCGGCGTGATCGCGTTCGTAATCCAGCAGCGCGCGGAGCTCGGCCTCGGTCAGCGAGCGGACCCGGTGCTGCAGCGCACCCAGCGGAAGTTCGTCATAGCCGGCGATCGGCGGATGCTGCTCAGCCACGGCGACATCCCTCCTTTCGGCCTCGCGTGCCTCGGCTACCCACTATTCGACGCGGCGACGCGTCCTCAGACCACGGCTCGATCGACCGGTTTTCCCGGCGAGGCAACGGAAACGGCGCTTCGGCGGCGGGTCGCGGGGTGCGCCGGGCGACATCGCCGACGTTACTGAAAGCAACAGTTTGTCACTCAGAGTTATAGATTCACTTGTGGCGCTTCTCGATCGAGCGGACCGCCTCCACCCCTATCGGTGATGACGAACGTGCGTTCGAGCAGGAAGCATGGAATGCATGTTCGACGACATGCTCCTCCCACGGCAGCTACCCCGGTTCATGGCGCTCTTGATGACGCACCGCCCGACGGTGCCCAGGCTGATTGCCGCGCTCCTATCGCTACGCCGAGGCGACCTGGTTCGCCGCCGCTTCGACCAGCGCAGCCGTCAACGAGTGCTGCGGCGAGCGCAGCACTTCCGCCGTGCTGCCCTGCTCGACGATCCGCCCGTCCTCGACGATGAGCACCCGCTCCGCGAGGTCCGTGACGACACCCAGGTCGTGCGTGATGATCATCAGCGCGCACCGCGCATCGTCCTGCAGCTCGCGCAGCAGGGCGAGGATGTCCGCCTGGGTCACCGTGTCCAGCCCGGAGGTGATCTCGTCGCAGATCAGCAACCGGGGCTCGGCCAGCAGGGCGCGCACCAGCGCGGCGCGCTGCAACTCGCCGCCGGACAGCGACTCGGGATGCCGGGTGGTGATCGCGTCGTCCAGTCCCACTCGCCGCAGCCACCCGGCAGCCTCCTTCCCAGCCCGAGCCCGGTCGGTGCCCTGCAACCGTTCCGCGGTGCGTGCGACCTGGTCGATGATCGGTACGAACTCGTTGAACGAGGCTCGCGCGTCCTGGAACACGTACTGGATACCGGCCAGCTGCCGACGGGTCCGCCGGCGCAGCCGTGCAGCCAGCAATTCGCCGTCCAACCGGACTTCGCCACCGCGGTGCGGGTGCAGGCCGGCGAGGCAGCGGGCCAGCGTGGTCTTACCGCTACCGGAGCGGCCGACGACCGCCACCCGCTCACCGGCCCGGACATCGACCGAAACCTCGTGCAGCGCCTCAACGGTCTTCCCTCGCGCGCGGTGCACGGCGGACAACTCGCGCACCGCGAGTACCGGTGCTGCATCGTCCGCCGGTTCGGCCTGGACTGGAACGCGCGAATCGGGCTGGGACTCGACCAGCAGCCGCGTGTACTCCTGCTGCGGAGATGCGAGCACGTCCCGGGCAGGGCCGGATTCCACGACGGAGCCGGCGCGCAGGACCAGGACGCGATGCGCGAGTCCGCGTACGACGTCGAGGTCGTGGGTCAGCAGCAGCACCGCGATGCCTTGGTGGGTCAACCCGCGCAACTCGTCGACGATCTGCGCGCGGGTGAGCGCGTCCTGACCGGTGGTCGGCTCGTCGGCCACCACCACGCGCGGATCGCAGACCAGCGCCTGGGCGAGCACGATCCGCTGCTGCTGACCGCCGGAAAGCTGGTGCGGGTAGCGGTTCAGCAGCGTTTCGCCTTCGGGCAGCTGCGCCTTTCGCAACGCATCACGGACCTTGTCGCGCACCAAGCTTTTGCGCTCGGCGCGTGGCACCTCGCCGAGATGCCGACGCGCGATCTCGCGCAGCACGGACCCGACCCGCCGCACCGGGTTGAGGGCCGCGGACGGATGCTGCGGGATGTAGCCGACCGCGCCTGGCTCCGGTGGTTTGCCCGGTTCGACGGTTCGGCCGGCCACTTCGATCCTGCCCGCGACGCGAGCTCCCGGCGGATGCTCGCCGAGCAAGGCGAGCCCGGCAGTGGTCTTGCCGCTTCCGGACTCCCCGACCAGCGCGGTCACCTCGCCGGCGGGCAACGCGAACGACATCCCCGCGATCAATCGCTGCTCTCCGAGCGAGATGTCCAGTTCGTCGGTCTCGACGACGTTCACTTGCGCACCCCGCGTTCCCGTTTCCGCAGCCACTGGTCGAAGGTCAGATTCACGCCCACCGACAATGCCACGATGAGCAGGGCGGGCAGGACCACCGCCCACGGCTGCAGGAACAGCCCGGTGCGATTGCGGTCCACCATCGCGGCCCAATCGCTGGCCTGCGGCGAGACTCCCACCCCGAGGAAGCTGGCCGAGGCGACCAGGTAGATCGCCCCGGTGAACCGGGTCCCCAGATCCGCCGCGAGGGTACGCAGCATCGCTCTCGCCACGTAGCCCAGTCCGATGCGCAGGCGGCTTTCGCCCTGCAAGCGCATCGCTTCGACCGCCGGACGCGCGGACAGCGAAAGCGCCGAGGCGCGCGAGATCCGGATGACGTCCGGAAGGTTGATCACGGTGACGATCACCACCAGCACCCACAGCATGTTCGGCGCCGTTGACGCCAGCAGAAGGAGCAGCAGCATGGACGGGATCGCCAGCACGACGTCCCAAGGACGCATCAGGACCTCATCGACCAGCCGGTTCCGGGTCATGCCGGCCAGCACGCCGAACGGAACCGCCACCAGGTACGTGCAGGCGGTGGCTGCCACCGCGACCAGTACCACCGACCAGCCGCCGAGCAGGACCTCGTCCCAGACATCGCGGCCCACGAAATCCGTGCCGAACGGATGGCCGGGGCCGCTGCTGAACGCGACGTCCTTGGCCGTGGCGTCCGTGGCGAACAGCGGCCCGAACAGGGCCAGCAGCACCGGAATCGCGATGAGCAGGCCGGGGAGCAACAGGCGTCTCATCGGCTCACCTCCGCCGCCGGGGCGAGGAGGCGGGCGACGATGTCGGCCAGCAGGTTCACCAACACCGTCACCGTCGCGAACAGCACGGCGAGACCCTGGATCACAGGCAGATCGCGTGCCGAGACGGCATCGATCAACGTGGTGCCGAGCCCCGGTATCACGAAGATGGCCTCCACCACGACGACGCCACCGATCAACCAGTCGGTCGTCCTGGCCAACTGCTGCACCGCGGGAACCACGGCGTTCGGCAGCGCGTGCGCGAGCTGCACCCGAATCGGGGAGAGCCCGGCGCGGCGCGCCTGCCGGACGTAACCGGAGTGCACCGCTTCCACCATGCCGGCCCGTACGAGCCTGCTCAGCGAGCAGATCGGACGCAGCAGCAACACCAGCACCGGTAGGACGAGCACGCCGGGACGGCTCAACAGGTCCGTGGTGCCGACCGCGGTGGGCGGCAACCAACGGAGCTGCACCGCGAACACGGTGACCAGCAGAATCCCCATGGCGAATTCGGGCACCGAGTAGAAGCCCAGCGTCGTGGTGGTGATGGCGCGGTCGGCCACCCCTCCCTCGCGATTGGCGGCCAGCACGCCCAGGCCGAGCGACAACGGCACGATCAAGGCGAGCGTGCTCCCCGCCAACAGCAGGGTCGGCCCGACGGCGGGACCGATGATGTCCACGACAGCACGGGGACCGGCCAGCGAATGGCCGAAGTCTCCTTGCAGCGCCGAGGAAAGCCAGTCACCGAGCCGGACCGACGCCGGACGATCGAGCCCCAGTTGCGCACGGAGCAGCGCGATGATGCCCGGGTCCGGATTGTCCCCGGCGAGGGTGACCGCCGCGTCGCCCGGCAACGCCTCGGCCAAGAAGAACACCAGCACCATGACGAGGAGGACCTGCACGATCCCGACGAGGACCCGGCGGGCGATGTAGCGCGGAACCGTCAACCCAGCCACACCCTGTCGAAACGAGCCCAGTCCAGCGTGTTCGCCGGCGCGCCGTCATCGACGCCGCCGACGCGACCGGCGGTGGCCACGATCCAGTCCGACACGCCCCACCAGCAGAATCCGCCTTCGTCGAAGAGCTGCCGCTGCATCGCCCCGTAGAGCTCGGCGCGGTGCGACTCGTCCGAAGTGGACTGCGCCTGCTGGTACAGCGCGTCGAACTCCGGTCGCCGCCACTTGGTGTTGTTCGTGGTGGAGCCGGACAACAAGCGCTGCGAGATGTGCGACTCGATCGGCATGGCGCCCGAGCGGTAGCTGACCAGCGCGCCGTTGTCGGCGATGTCCGACCAGTAGGTGTCCTTGTTGCCCACCGTGACGTTGACCGTGATCCCGGCCTTCTTGGCCTGGTCGGCGAAGGCCAGCGCCGCCTCGCGGAGGCCGGGTGCCACATCGGAGGTGAGCAGTTGCAGGGTGAGGTTTTCCGCTCCCGCCTTGCGCAGCAAGGACTTCGCGCGGTCGGGGTCCTGGACGCGTTGCGGGAGGGTGTCCGCGTAGTACTTGTAACCCTTGCCGTAGAGGTCGTTGGCGACCTGGCCGCTGCCTTGCAGCACCGAGCGCACCATCTCTTCGCGATCGACGAGGTGGCACAACGCCTGCCGGACCTCGGGCCGGTCGAACGGCGGGCGGTCGACCTTCATCGCCAGGGCGTGGAAGTTGCTCAGCGGCAGCCGGTGGATCCGTACCTGCCCGGTCGCTTCATGGCTGCGCGCGGTGGTGGCGGTGAGGTCGTGGGCGTAGTCGGCTTGGCCGCCCAGCAGCGCGTTGACCCGCGCCGCCTCGTCGTTGCTGATCAGGATCTCCAGCTCGTCCAAGTGCGGGGCGCCGTCCCAGTAGTCCGGGTTGCGGGCGGCGCGGAAGCTGCGCCCCGGCTCGAAGGAGGTGAACCGGAACGGTCCCGAGCCGATCGGGGCGGCGAAGTCCTCCGCTCCTTCCGGAACGATGTAGGCGCCCAACGTCGCCATCGCGTTCGGAAACTCCGCGTACGGGCGTTTCAGCCGGAATTCGACGGTGCGGTCGTCGAGCGCGCGGCTGTTCGGCAGATCGATCACCGACAGGCTGGCCTTGGCCCGGCGGGTGCTGTCCGGCCGCAGGATGCGGGCATAGCTGTAGAGCACGTCGGCTGCGCGCACCGGCCTGCCGTCGTGGAACACCGCTTGCCGCAACGGAACCCGCCAGGTCGTCAGGTCGGGGCTCGACTCCCACCGCTCGGCAAGCCTGGGTTGCGGCGACATGTCCGACCCGTACTCGGCGAGCTTGTCGAACAGCGCCTTGGCGCGGGCGACCTCCGCGTACAGATCGGTGGTGTGCGGGTCCAGCACTTCTTCGGCACCGCCGCCGGGGAACACCGCGCGCAACCGCCCGCCGGGGCGCGGTGGTCCGGCCTCGTGCGCCGCACCACCGGCGGTGCACCCGGAGGCCG
>NZ_JAFRFW010000427.1:0-7877 GCF_017434145.1 Saccharopolyspora sp.
CAACGCGCCGCGCCGCAGCCGGGTCACGCTCCGCCCGGCAGCGCCATGCCGCCGGAAGCCCACCAGGCCGAGGAAGAAGGCCCGGCAGTGGGCGAGAGCGGCGTGAGCTTCTGGGCCCGCCGGTTCGCCGCAGCCGGTTCGCCGCCGCGCAACGCGCCCGCCGACGCCGGTGACGGGGCGGGCCCGGACGGGCCCTCGACGGTCCAGCACCCACCGCTGGGCACCGGCTCGCAGGTCCCGCCGGTGCAGAACCCGTCGAACATGGCGGCGCCTCCGGTCGAAGGTGCCACCGAACAGCTGCCCCGGGTGCAGGCGGAGGCCAGGAGCGCTGGCGACGGCACCGCGATGATGGCCTATCCCGGCGTCGGCGAGGACGCGCCTGCGGACGACCCCTACGACTATCCCTACGAGGACTACGACTACGAGGGATACCGCCAGGACGACTACGCGCGCGGCGACTACGACGACTACCCGGCCGGTGGTGCCGACTACGACGCTTACGACGCCGACGACTACGACGCGGCGCTGCCCGCCGGGATGGACGCCGACGACTACCGCGCCGACTACGACGCGGACGACGAGGAGCCGCACCAGACCACCGGCAAGGAGTGGGCGGTGCTGGCGCTGCAGGGCGGCGCCGGGCTGGTCGCGGGGGGCGTGGTCTGGGTGGCGTTCCGCTGGCTGTGGACCTCCATCCCGATCGCCGCGCTGGTCGCGGCGCTGGCGATCACCGGTGCGCTGGTGTTCATCGCCCGGAAGTTCTTGCGCACCGACGACCTGCAGACGATCCTGCTCGCGGTGCTGGTCGGCCTGATCTGCACCGTGTCGCCCGCCGCGCTGCTGCTGATCAGCCAGTGAGCCCGGTCGCGCCGCGCATGCCCGGCTCCGGCGGGCCTGCCCGGGGAAGGCGGGGCGGCACCGGGCGGCGGGTGAGCGCGACGGTAGGACAGGAGATGGCACCGCAAGCACAGCCGGCTCCGCTCGACCAAGCGCGTCCGGAGATCCCGGTGGGCCTGTCCAGCGCCTCGGTGTGGCCGCAGCCCGCGCGGGCTGCTTTCGAGATGGCCGCCGACCTGGGCTTCGACGGGGTCGAGGTGATGGTGTGGGCGGACGCGGTCAGCCAGGACGTCGACGCGCTGCACCGGCTGGCGCAGGAGCACGGGGTGCCGATCCTCGCGGTGCACGCGCCGTGCCTGCTGATCACGCAGCGGGTGTGGTCGCCGGAACCGGAGGAGCGGCTGCGCCGGGCAGTGGCGGCCGCGAGTGATCTCGGTGCCTCGACGGTCGTGGTGCATCCCCCGTTCCGCTGGCAGCGCCGCTACGCCGACGGCTTCGGCGAGCTGGTCGGCGAGCTGGAGGAGACCAGCGGCATCCGGGTCGCGGTGGAGAACATGTTCCCGATCCGCCCGCCGAACCGGCTGAACCGGTTGCGCGGCGGCCGGTCCTCCGGGCTGTCGGCGTTCACGCCCTCCCCGGACCCGACCGACGTCGGCTACCGCAGCTACACGCTGGACATCTCGCACGCCGCGGCGGCGCACGCGGACGTGCTGGAGCTGTACAAGCGGATGCAGGACCGGCTGGCGCACGTGCACCTGGCGGACGGCACCGGCGCTCCGCGTGATGAACATCTCGTCCCCGGCCACGGCGGCCAGCCGTGCGCGCAGGTCTGCGAGGCGCTGGCCGCGGACGGGTATTCCGGCTCGGTGGTGCTGGAGGTCAACACCCGCAAGGCGCGCACACCGCAGGAACGGGCTGCGCAGCTCGCGGAGGCGCTGGTGTTCTGCCGGCTGCACCTGCAGGCGCCGGGCGCGCCTCGACAGGATGCTCCGCACACCGGGTAGTGATCAACTTCCTCGCGGGTTCGTAGAATCGTGCTCATGAATAATCTGCGCGTCTCGCCCGGAAACGGGCCGCGCCGGCACTTCGCAGGCCACGCGTGAACGCCACCCCCTTCTTCGACACCCTCGCCATCCGACCGCTCGGCAACGGCACGTTCGCCGCCGATCTGCACCCCGACTGGGCGGTGGGCGAACGTCCGCACGGCGGCTACTTGCTGGCCCTGCTGAGCCGGGCAGCCGTCGGCGGCGGTTCGCTGCAACCGCTCTCGGTCAGCGCGCAATACCTGCGCCCGCCGAAGGTGGGCCCGGTGCTGCTGCGCACCGAACGGCTCAAGGCCGGGCGGACCGTGACCGCGGTGCGCTCGGTGCTGGAGCAGAGCGGGCAGACCTGCGTGGACGCCATGATCACGCTCGGCGAGCTGCCGGACGAGGAACCGGCGTACTCGGACCTGCCGGAGATGCCGGTGAATCCGCCGCAGGACGCGGTCGACCTCGCCAACCCGGACACCCGCGCCGCGCCGGGCCTCACGCGCACCTGCGACATGCGGATCGATCCGCGCGGTGCCGGTTTCCTGCGCGGCAGCACCTCGGATCCGCTGCGGCTGCGGCTGTGGGTGCGACCGCACGCCGGGCAGCCGGACGTGCTGTTCGGCCTGGTCGCAGGCGACCTGACGATGCCCGTGACGTTCAACCTGGGCAGGTTCGGCTGGTCGCCGACGGTGCAGCTCACGGCGCTGCTGCGGGCGCGCCCGGCGAACGGCTGGCTGCGGCTGGTGGTGGAGTCGAAGGCGGTGCACGGTGCCTGGTTCGACGAGGACACGCTGGTGATCGACTCCACCGGCAAGCTGGTGTGCCAGGCGAGGCAGCTCGCGCTGAGCCCGTTGCGCGCGCCGGACTGATCGACGTCGGGGTCGTGCCGCGGTGCCGGGGTTAGGCTGGCGGTCCGCCACCGTCGAACCGAGGGAGATCACCGTGCCCACCGTGCGCATCCACCCGCTGCAGCAGGAGTACCGGCACTCCGGCGGCGGGCAGTTCTGCAAGCTCTGCGGTGCGCAGGAGCAGTGGACCGCGGCGGCGCAGCCGACCGTGCAGGGCGCCGCCTACGACCGGTCGCTGCACCTGACGCATCTGGCGCGGGAGCACCTGGAGGACCTGCAGGGCACGTTCTCCGGAGCGGAGCGCAAGAAGGAGAAGTCGATCGACTCCGCGGAGTCCGATGCCGCGGACGAGTCCGAGCAGACCGAGGAGTGACCCGCGCCGACCGCGGCCTCGCAAGGCCGAAGCCGCGGTCGGCGCCGGATCACCAGCACGATTCGGCCGACGGCGCGGCGGCCCCTCCGGCGATCGCCGATCAGGGGTCCTAGGCGTGCTTGATGTCCAAGCCGCCTTCGGCGTGCTGCTTGCGCAGCTGCTTCTTGTCGTACTTGCCGACGCTGGTCTTCGGTGCCTCCGCCAGGAACGCCCAGTGGTCCGGAACCTGCCACTTGGCGACCCGCCCGGTCAGGAACTCCCGCAGCTCGGCGGCGTCGGCCTGCTGGCCATCGAGCAGCACCACGGCGGCCAGCGGCCGCTCGTCCCACTTCTCGTCCGGCACGCCCACGACCATCGCCTCGGCCACGGCGGGGTGCGCGACGATGTGGTTCTCCAGCTCCACCGAAGAGATCCACTCGCCACCGGACTTGATCACGTCCTTGGCCCGGTCGGTCAGCCGCAGGAAGCCGTCCGGGGACAGCGTGCCGACGTCGCCGGTGCGCAGCCAGCCGTCGTCGAACTTGTCCGGGTCGTCGTCGCGGTAGTAGGACGAGGCGACCCACGGGCCGCGCACCTCCAGCTCACCGACGCTCTTGCCGTCCCACGGCTGCTCGGTGCCGCCCTCGCCGATCAGCCGCGCCTCGACGGCAGACGACAGCCGGCCCTGCGACTCCCGGTAGGGCCATTGCGCCTCGCCGGTCGCGGCGGCGGGCGGGCGCGCGACGCTGCCCAGCGGGGAGGTCTCGGTCATGCCCCACGCGTGCAGCACCGGCACGCCGTAGCGCTCCTGGAAGGTCCGCATCAGCGAGGGCGGGCACGCCGAGCCGCCCACCACGACCTCCCGCAGCGCGGAGATGTCCTGCGGATCGGCGTCGAGGTGCTGCAGCACGCCCTGCCAGATCGTCGGCACCGCGGCCGCCATCGTCGGGTGCAGCGTGCTGAGCATCCGCACCAGCGGCTCGGGCTGCAAGAACCGGTCCGGCATCACCAGCGAGGCGCCGACCATCAACGCGGCGTAGGGCAGGCCCCAGGACATGGCGTGGAACATCGGCACCACGGCCAGCCCGCGGTCGGACTGCGCCAGGCCCATCCCGTCCGACATGCACACCTGCATCGAGTGCAGCCAGATCGAGCGGTGCGAGTAGACGACGCCCTTCGGGTTGCCGGTGGTGCCGGAGGTGTAGCACATCGCGGCGGCGGCGTGTTCGTCCACTTCGGGCCAGTCGAAGGTGTCCGGGTGGCCGCGCAGCAGCTGGTCGTAGTCGTGCACCTGAACGCCTGCGGGCGCTTCCAGGGCCGACGCGTCGCCGTTGGCGACGATCACGTGCCGGACGGTGCTCAGCGTCGGCAGGATCTTCCCGAACAGCGGCAGCAGGCTGCCGTCCACGACGACCACGTGGTCCTCGGCGTGGTCGGCGATGTAGGTGATCTGCTCCGGGAACAGCCGGATGTTCAGCGTGTGCAGCACGGCGCCCATCGACGGCACCGCCAGGTAGGTCTCCAGGTGCTCGGCGTTGTTCCACATGAACGTGGCGACCCGCTGGTCACCGGTCACGCCGAGCTCCCGCAGCGCGTGCGCCAGCTGAGCCACCCGCCTGCCGACCTCGGCGTAGCTGCGCCGCCGCGGCTCCGCGCCGGTCCAGGTCACGACCTCGGAGGAGCCGTGCGGACCGGTGCCGTGCGCCAGGATCCTGGCGATCGACAGCGGGCCGTCGTGCATGGTGCTCAGCATCGGATTCGGACCTCCTCGTCCGGCACGCTTCTGGGTGCGGACACACTAACCGCGCACCCGCCGCCTGGGGGAGGGTCTACTCCAGGTGTTCTGGCACCCTGTGCCGCATGAAGACCATTGCCGTGCTCGGAGCGGGCAAGATCGGCGAGTCGCTGCTCGCGGGGCTCCTGGACGCCGGGCGCGCCCCGGCCGAGCTGATGTTCACCGAGCGCTACTCGCAGCGGGCCGCCGAACTCACCGGGAAGTACGGCATCGAGCACGTCGACGTGCCCACCGCGGCGAACCGCGCGGACGTGCTGGTGGTGGCGGTCAAGCCGCAGGACATCGACCCGCTGCTGGACGAGGTCGCGCCCTTGCTGGGGCCGGACAAGCTGCTGGTGTCGATGTGCGCGGGCCTGCCCGCCAAGCTCTTCGAGCGGCGGCTTGCCGAGGGCACGCCGGTCATTCGCGTCATGCCGAACACTCCGATGCTGGTGGGCGAGGCGATGAGCGCGATCTCCGGCGGCGCGCACGCCACCGACGAGCACCTGGAACTGGCGGAGGAACTGCTCGGCAGCGTCGGCCGCGTGGTTCGCGTGCCGGAGCAGCAGCAGGACGCGGTGACCGCGCTGTCCGGCTCCGGGCCCGCCTACTTCTTCTACCTCGTCGAGGCCATGACGGACGCGGGAGTCCTGCTCGGCGTCCCGCGCGGCACCGCCAAGGACCTGGTGGTGCAGGCCGCGATGGGCGCGGCAACGATGCTGCGCGACGGACCGGAGAACCATCCGGCGCTCCTGCGCGAAGCGGTGACGTCCCCGGCGGGCACGACCGCCGCGGGCATCCGCGAACTCGACAAGCACGGGGTGCGCGCCGCGCTCACCGACGCCGTCGAGGCCGCCAGGAACCGATCGGCGGAACTGGGCCGCGCGCACGACTGAGCGCCCGCTTCCCCGCCGCTGACGGGCGCAAACTCCTGAAACCGGGTCGTTCGTGCATCGCAGCCATCCCAGCCGTCCCGCTACTCTCGACAGGGCACGCCCGTGCAGTGTCCGCCGGAGGGGAAGCCGGCGGAGCGTGGTGTGCGAAGGGCTCGGTGAAGCATGTCCGCGAACTCGGAACCCAGCCAGCAAGCGCCCCCGCAGGCCGGTCAGGTGCAGTTCCTCACCGTGGCCGAGGTGGCCAGGATGATGCGGGTGTCCAAGATGACCGTGTACCGGCTGGTGCACGCAGGTGAGCTCCCCGCCGCGCGAGTGGGCCGTTCCTTCCGCGTGGCGGAGAGCGACGTGCACCACTACCTGGAGCACGCCTACTACAACGCGGGTTGAGGAGCGGTTTTTCGCTCCGCAGCAGCGGATTCGCTGTTCGAGCGCGGTGCTCGCCGCGCACGCCGTGCCGCCGTGCCGGGACCACTCCGTCAGGGCGGCACCGGCGGCGCGGTAAGCTGCGGGATCGTTCGTGCCTGGTGCCGGTGCCACACCGGCTGCGCCAGGGAGCGGCCCGCACCGGCACGGGATTCGTAGCACCGCCGACAGCGAAGGATGCCGCATGGGCTCGGTCATCAAGAAGCGCCGCAAGCGCATGTCCAAGAAGAAGCACCGCAAGCTTCTGCGCCGGACCCGCGTCCAGCGTCGCAAGTTGGGCAAGTAAGACCTCGCGCCGACGCGACCCGGTACCCGGGGGCGCGCCGCCCGGCGTTTTGCACCGCCGCCGACCCGTTGCGGTCGGCGGCGGTTCGATTACCACCCGCTCCGGTGGTGTACGCGATCTCGGGTTGCCCGGCTCCGGGTGCGCTGTTGGGGTTCCCACCGATCGCCCTCGGCGTTTCCGCGCACGTAACCGGGGCCTCGCGCGCTCTCGGTAGCATCACGAGCGAGGTTCGTGCTTTCGGTGCCGCGCTGGTTCGCGCAAGCGCGAGCGATCGCTTTCCGGCCGCACATCTCGGGGAGAACCATGGTGCCGAACGTCGTGCTCGTGACCGGCGTCAGCAGCTTCCTCGGCGGGCACCTCGCCGCCCGGCTGGCCGCGGACCCCGCGATCGAACGAGTGCTCGGCGTGGACACCGCCCCGCCGCGTCCGGACCTGCAGCGCAGGCTCGGCCGCACCGAGTTCGTGCGCGCCGACATCCGCAACCCGCTGATCGCCAAGGTGATCTCCGGGGCGAACGTGGACACGGTCGTGCACGCGGCGGTGAGCTCGAACGCCGGCCCCGAAGGGCGGGCCGCGATGAAGGAGCTCAACGTCATCGGCACCATGCAACTGCTGGCCGCCTGCCAGAAGTCGCCGCTGGTGCGCAGGCTGGTGGTGAAGTCCACGACCGCCGTCTACGGCGCGAGCCCGCGCGATCCGGCGGTGTTCACCGAGGACATGGAACCCAAGGACGTGCCGTCCTCCGGTTACGCCAAGGACGCCGGGGAGATCGAGGGCTACGTGCGCGGCTTCGGCAGGCGCAGGCCCGACGTGGACATCACGACGCTGCGGTTCACGCACTTGATCGGACCGCGCATCGACGCCGACCTCACCCGCTACTTCGCCCTGCCGCTGGTGCCGACCGTGCTCGGCTACGACGCCCGGATGCAGCTGCTGCACTCCGAGGACGCGCTGGCGGTGCTGGAGAAGGCGACCGCGCAGGCGTTGCCCGGGGTCTTCAACGTCGGCGGCGACGGGGTCCTGATGCTCTCGCAGGCGATCCGCCGCGCCGGTCGCGTCGCGGTCCCGGTGCCGCGGCTGGGGGTGCCCGCGATGAGCCGGTTCTTCCGCGGTGCCCGGCTGGTGGACTTCTCCCCCGAGCAGATGCGGTTCCTCAACTTCGGCCGGGTGGTGGACACCACGAAGCTGCGGGAGCGCTTCGGGTTCACCCCGCGCTGGACGACCCAGCAGGCGTTCGACGACTTCGTGCGCGGGCGGGACCTGCACCCGGTGATCGACCCGGAGCGCATCACCGCGCTGGAGCACGGCGTCGGTGACCTGCTCGCCCGACTGCGGTGATGGGAGACCTGATGGCTGATGCGCGCGTGATCCCGCTGCACCCGGCGGAGCAGCGCGGCCCCGGAGCCCGCCGCGGACCGGTGGCGCCGGTG
>NZ_JAFRFW010000428.1:0-4341 GCF_017434145.1 Saccharopolyspora sp.
AACCGGCAGCGCGGTCAGCTCCTCCGCGGTCTTCGGGTCGGCCTGTGCCGCCTGCACCACGGCGGAGTCCGGCAGGATCCGGCCGGGTGCGATGTCGCGCTCGGCCGCGATGCGGTCCCGGGCCTCCCACAGCGCACGAACGGCGGCGAGTTGGCGGGGATTGCGCAGCCGGTGGATCCCGGAGGTGCGCCGCCACGGCTCGGGGCGCGCACGGGGTGGTTCCGCGGTGCGAACCGCGTCGAACTCCTGCCAGGCCCAGTCCAGCTTTCCCTGGCGTTCCAGTTCGGCGCGCATCGCCTCGCGCAACGCGATCAGCAGTTCCACGTCCAGCGCCGCGTAGACCAGCCATTCCTGCGGCAGCGGCCGACGCGACCAGTCCGCGGCGCTGTGGCCCTTCTCCAGCCGGAAACCGAGCATCCGCTCGACGAGAGCGCCCAGCGACACCCGCTCGAACCCGGCCAGCCGACCGGCGAGTTCGGTGTCGAACAACCGTTCCGGCCGCAGGTCCAGCTCGGCCAGGCACGGCAGGTCCTGCGAAGCGGCGTGCAGCACCCACTCGGTGCCCGCCAGGGCCGCAGCCAGCGGCCCCAGGGCACCGTTCAGCGCGACCGGATCCACCAGTACGGTTCCCGCCCCTTCCCGGCGCAGTTGCACCAGGTAGGCGCGTTGCGAGTACCGGTAGCCGGACGCGCGTTCGGTGTCCACCGCGACCGGACCGGACCCCGCGGCCAGTGCGGCCGCGGCGGTCTCCAGCGCTGCCGGTGATTCCACTACCGGCGGGACGCCGTCAGCGGGCTCGGTGAGCAGCGCGGGCTCGGGGCGGTCGGGTTCGACGGACTCGGGACAAGCAGCTTCCACGGCTATCAGACCTTACGTGTTGCGGTCCGCCCGCGGGAGCGACCAGCCCGAGGCCCGCCGTGCCCGACCGGACCCGACGATCGCGGTGGGACTTCGGATCACTCGATGATCAACCGGTCATCTGATCACCCCGGCCCGCATGGCCAGGGCGACCATCTGCGCTCGGTCTCCGGTGCCCAACTTGCGGCCGATCCGCGACAGGTGGCTCTTCACCGTGAGCGCGGAGAGGTTGAGCGCCTCGCCGATCTCCTTGTTGGATCGGCCATCGGCCACCAGTTGCAGCACCTCGACCTCACGCCCGGAAAGTTCCCGTGGCGTGTTGTCGGTTCCCGGGACCCGGGTGCCCGCTGCGAGCACCGGAGCCACGCTGGGGTCGGCATACACACCGCCGTCCAGGACGCGGCGCACCCCGTCGGTGACGACCATCGGCGAGGCCGACTTCAGCAGGTACGCCTGAGCGCCTGCCTGGAAGGCGGCCCGGACCGCATAGGGGTCGTCGGACGAAGCGAGCACCACGATCCGCGGCCAGCCCTGGGTACGGAGTTCCGTGACCAGGTCGATGCCTGTCCCGTCGGGGAGTCCGAGATCGAGTATCGCGAGGTCGCACGGACCGGTCGCCAGGGCGCGAGCCCTGGCCTCGGCCATCGAAGCGGCCTCGTGCACCGTGCCGGCGCCCATCTGCAGCAGCCGGGCGGCGATGGCCTCCCGGAGCAGCGGATGGTCATCCACCACGAGCACCGTGAACAGCTCTTCCCGCGGGTGCGGGACCATGTTGGCCGGCAACGCGCCGGCGGGCGTGGTTCGAGCGGCCTGACCTAAGCCGACGGCAGCCACGTCACTACCTCCCTGGAGTCGGTCGTGCCCCCCGACCGGCACCGGGACTCTCGACCAATCAGCCGCGCCACTGATCGACCGAAAGTGGTGTCGTCGGGGGCAGCGTAACCGCCCAAGCGGGTCAGCGGGACGATCAATCGGGTATGTATCCCGATCGAGTTGTCACAGCGGTCCGTTTTTGTCACTCGATCGGGTGGGTGCGGGGGATTTCCGTAACGCCGGAACGTGGTTGAACGACACACCTAGTTTGCACATCGCAAAAACGTTGCCGAAGCAACCAGCTGCGGGATTATCGGGGTCCTCGTGAGGGGAATCCCGACGCTTCGCGCGCGGCGCCCGGCCGTGCGCGCGTGGCCGCTCGGCGCCGGCCGTTCCGGATCAACGCGGCGCAGCGCCACCGGCTCGCTGGTTGAGCAGCGAGACGCCCTCGGGAGGCAGGCCCGCGGCACTCGCCAGCAACTCCTGGAAGGCGATGGCGTGCGCGCCGAGGTCCTCCCCGCCCGGCGTCCACGAACCGCGCAGCTCCAGATCGTGACTGCGCGGCGGGCCCGCGATGTCGCCGAATCGCGCCGAAGAGGTCAGCGTCACCGTGCCGCCCAGCCGGTCCGCCGCCGCGCCCGCCTCGTGCAGGGCGTCGGTCAACCAGGACCAGCCGACGCCGGGAAGCAGCGGATCGGCGGCCAGCTCCGGATCGAGCTCGGCCCGCAGGTACACCACCAGCCGCAGCACGCCGTTCCAGGAGTCCGGCTCGTCCGGGTCGTGCAGCAGCACCAGCCGGGCGGTCGCGAGTTCGTCGGCGGGGCCGGTCGCCTCCGCCGCGACCGCGTAGGCCCACGGCGCGAGCCGCTTCGGGGGACGCACCTCGCTGACCGCCACCCCCGTGCGCTCAGCGGGTGCGGCCAGTGCGGCAACTGCCTGCCGGAACGTCTCGGGCACCGCCGCCATCTCCGTCACGGGTCGGGACCGTAGTCGGCCCGCTCGGCGGGGTGTAGGAGCCACGCCGGGCACCCGCACGCCGAAGCTGATCTTGCCCGCGCGTCCGGTCGGAAGGGCGTCTGCGAAGATGTCCGGTACGGCGCACCGCACCCCGCGCGGCCGGCGGAGTTCGGCGAGCGGAAAGTCGAGCAAGTCCGCTGTCGAACCGGGGGAACCGCCCGGGCCGTCGCGATGGTCGAGCGCCGCGACTCCATTCATCGAGTACGGACGCGCCATGACTCAACCCGCACCGGTCTCGGCTCGCCGGGACCTCACCGACGCACCGCTGCTGGTCGCCGCGCGCGGCGGCACCCCCCGGCACACCCCGGTCTGGTTCATGCGCCAGGCAGGGCGGTCGCTGCCGGAATACCGGAAGGTGCGCGAAGGCACCCCGATGTTGCAGGCGTGCCTGACCCCGGACCTGGTCAGCGAGATCACCGCGCAGCCGGTGCGCAGGCACGGCGTGGACGCGGCGATCCTGTTCAGCGACATCGTGCTGCCGCTGTACGCGGCCGGTGTCGGGCTGGACATCGTCGCGGGCACCGGCCCGGTGGTGGCCGAGCCGGTGCGCGATCCCGCCGCGGTCGCGGCACTGCCCGAGCTGGATCCCGAGCAGGTCGCGCCGGTCGGCGAGGCCGTGCGGCGGCTGCTGGGCGAACTCGGGGACACGCCGCTGATCGGTTTCGCCGGTGCGCCGTTCACGTTGGCCTCGTACCTGGTCGAAGGCGGTCCGAGCCGCAACCACGAGCGCACCAAGGCGCTGATGCACTCCGACCCGCGCACCTGGCACGCGCTGCTGGAGAAGCTGGCCGAGACGACGCTGACCTTCCTGCGCGTGCAGCTGGCGGCCGGAGTGGACGCGGTGCAGCTGTTCGACTCCTGGGCGGGCGCGCTGTCGCTGCGGGACTACCGCGAGTTCGTGCTGCCGCACAGCCGCCGGATCTTCGAGGGCGTCGCGGAATCCGCCCCGGACGTCTCCAAGATCCACTTCGGGGTGGGCACCGGTGAGCTGCTCGGCGCGATGCGTTCGGCGGGTGCCGACGTGGTCGGCGTCGACTGGCGGGTGCCGTTGGACACCGCGGCGCAGCGGTTGCGCGAGGCCGCTCCCGGGACCGATCCGGTGGTGCAGGGCAATCTCGACCCGGCGGTGCTGTTCGCCGGGGACGAGGCCGTCGAGCGGGAAGTGCGCCGGATTCTCGCGGACGGCCGCGCCGCGGGCGGGCACGTGTTCAACCTCGGGCACGGCGTGCTGCCCACCACGGACCCGGACGTGCTGACCCGGATCGTGCGGCAGGTGCACGCCGAGAGCGCCCGGTCGTGACAGGACCGCGGATCGCGGTGGTCGGTGGCGGCGTCAGCGGCCTGGCCGCCGCGCACCGGCTGCGGACCGCGCTGCCCGATGCGGAGATCGTGCTGCTGGAGCAGACCGACCGGCTGGGCGGGAAGCTGCGCACCGCGAAGCTGGCAGGCCGCGAGTTCGATCTCGGCGCGGAGGCTTTCCTGGCCCGGCGCCCGGAAGTGCTGCGGTTGGCCGAGGAACTCGGAATCGCGGGCGAAGTCGTGCACCCCAGCGGTGCTTCCGCGCGGGTGCGCGCCGGCGGGCGCATCCATCCGCTGCCTGCGGGTGGCGTGATGGGGGTGCCGTCGGATCCGGAGGCGGTGCGCGAGGTGCTG
>NZ_JAFRFW010000429.1:0-4053 GCF_017434145.1 Saccharopolyspora sp.
GCTGCTGTTGCTGCTGCATCTGCTGCTGTTGCTGGGCCTGCTGCTGAGCCTGCGCGGTCAGCTGCTGGCACTCCGGAGCCTGCGTCGCCGCCTGGTTCAGCTCCGCGTTCTTGGAGAACTGCTCGAACTGGGCGCTGAAGTCCAGCTGCTGCCCCTTCTTCAGCTCGTCCTGCACACCGGTCATGCCCGCGGTGAACGCCTGCTTGTCGTGCGAGTCGACCTGCTCGGCCTTGCCCTTGGCCGTGCTCAGGATGTCGCGCACCTGCGAGAACCCGTCGACGAAGGTGCCCGCGACCTGGTCGCCGCCCTTGATCGGAGACGGGCCGATCTGCTGCAGCCCGGTCACCGTCTGGTTCGCGGCCTGCTCGGCGGCGGTCATCTGGGCGACCGAGGAGTTCTTGAAGGCGTCGGTGTTGCTGCGATCCACCTGCGGCGCCTGCTGCTGCGACGCGGAGAAGCTGCCCACCAGGCCGCACAGCTTGCCGGTCCACGCCACGCCCTCGGCGCTGACCTTCGCCGGCTGGTTCGGGGCGGGCTGCTGTTGCTGCGGAGCCGGTGGCTGCTGCGGCGGCTGCTCCGGCGGCTGCGGTCCCTGCGAACAACCGGCCAGCGCCAGCGGGACGGCGGCGAGCACCGCGACGGAGGTCGAACGGATCTTCATGCGCATTCCCCTGGGGTTTGCTTCACCGTGCGCCCCGACTGTCCCGCACCCGCGGCCGCGACCGGCAGGCCGGGGGCGCACTGGACCTTCATCGCTGCGCACGGAACTGCGGACTCGTCGGAGAAGGATGTGCGGCGAGACAACGCACAAGCCGCCCACTTCGCCCGTCAGCACCGAAAAAGGCGGGGCGCCCGGCCGCGCCGGACGCCCCGCCAGGACGGCTCGTCAGGCCGCGCCGTTGACGACCTTGCCCTCGTCGGCAGGCTCGTCGGCGATGGCCGTGCTGCGCCGCTTCGACGCCACGACCGCGCCCACGATCACCAGCGCCGCCACGACCGCGATCGCGATCTGCACCGGCCGCGAGGCCGAGTCGCCCATGGTCAGGGTGACCACCGCAGGCGCGATCAGCACCGAGACCAGGTTCATCACCTTGATCAGCGGGTTGATCGCCGGTCCAGCGGTGTCCTTGAACGGGTCGCCGACCGTGTCGCCGATGACCGTCGCCGAGTGCGCCTCGGAACCCTTGCCGCCGTGGTAGCCGTCCTCGACCAGCTTCTTCGAGTTGTCCCATGCACCACCCGAGTTGGCCAGGAAGATCGCCATCAGGGTGCCGGCGGCGATCGCGCCCGCCAGGTAACCGGCCAGCGGACCGACGCCGAGCCCGAAGCCCACCGCGATCGGCGCCAGCACCGCCAGCAGACCGGGGGTGGCGAGCTCGCGCAGCGAGTCGCGGGTGCAGATGTCGACGACGCGGTGGTACTCCGGCCGGGTCGAACCGTCCATGATCCCCGGGTTGTCCTTGAACTGGCGCCGCACCTCGTAGACCACGGCGCCTGCCGCGCGGGACACCGCGTTGATCGCGAGCCCGGAGAACAGGAACACCACGGCCGCCCCGATCGCGAGGCCGACCAGCACGTTGGGCGCGAACACCTGGTAGTCGGCCGCGCTGATCGCCTCTCCGACGTTGCGGGCGGCCTTCGTGATCGCGTCCTGGTACGACCCGAACAGCGCCGTCGCCGCCAGCACCGCGGTCGCGATGGCGATGCCCTTGGTGATGGCCTTGGTGGTGTTGCCCACCGCGTCCAGCTCGGTGAGGATCTTGGCACCCTCGCCCTCGAACTCGCCGGACATCTCGGCGATGCCCTGCGCGTTGTCCGCGACCGGTCCGAAGGTGTCCATCGCGACGATCACGCCGACCGTGGTCAGCAGCCCGCAGCCGGCCAGCGCGACCGCGAACAGCGCCACCGTCAACGTGCCCGAGAGCAGGAACGCGCCGAGGACCGCCGCGCCGATCACCAAAGCGGTGTAGACGGCGGACTCGAACCCGACGGACAGGCCGGTGAGGATCACCGTGGCCGGGCCGGTCAGCGAGGACTTGCCGACGTCCTGCACCGGCCGGTGCTCGGTGGCGGTGAAGTAGCCGGTCAGCTTCAGGATCACCACGGCCAGCAGAATGCCGATGATCACCGCGGCGAGCGCGATCAGCGCCGGGTTGCCCGGGCTGTTGCTGATCTCCGGGGAGACCCCGGCCA
This sequence comes from Saccharopolyspora sp., assembly GCF_017434145.1. Taxonomy (NCBI): domain Bacteria; kingdom Bacillati; phylum Actinomycetota; class Actinomycetes; order Pseudonocardiales; family Pseudonocardiaceae; genus Saccharopolyspora; species Saccharopolyspora sp. The sequence continues at coordinate 2,194 of NZ_JAFRFW010000429.1, forward strand.
ACTGCGAGAACGACGTCGGCAGGTACAGCAGCGCGGCGATCGCGCACGCGACCGCGGAGATGCCCGCCGAGATGTAGAACGAGCGGTTGATCGCGGTCAGCGCGCTCTCGGCGGCCCGCGCCCTGGTGATGTAGACGCCGATGACCGCGGTGACCACGCCGATCGCGGGCACGATCAGCGGGAACAGCAGACCCTTCAGGCCGAACGCGGCGGTGCCCAGGATCAGCGAGGCCACCAGCGTGACCGCGTAGGACTCGAACAGGTCCGCCGCCATGCCCGCGCAGTCGCCGACGTTGTCGCCCACGTTGTCCGCGATGGTCGCGGCGTTGCGGGGGTCGTCCTCCGGGATGTCCTGCTCGACCTTGCCGACCAGGTCGGCACCCACGTCGGCGGCCTTGGTGAAGATGCCGCCGCCGACCCGCATGAACATCGCCAGCAGGGCGGCGCCGAAGCCGAAGCCCTCCAGCACCCGCGGTGCTTCACCGGCGTAGACCAGCACCACCAGGGACGCGCCGAACAGGCCCAGGCCGACCGTGGTCATGCCGACCACACCGCCGGTGCGGAACGCCACCTTCATCGCCGTCTGCCTGCCCGCACCCGGGTCGTTCGAGGCCGCCGCGACCCGCACGTTCGCGCGGGTGGACAGCCACATCCCGAGGTAACCGATGGCCGCCGAGAACGCGGCACCGAACAGGAAGAAGATCGATCGGCCGATCCGCTCGGCGGCGCTGTCGGCGGGTAGCGCGAACAGCACCAGGAACACCACCACCGCGAACCCGGCGAGGGTGCGGAACTGGCGGTTGAGGTACGCGGCGGCACCTTCCTGGACCGCTCGGGAGATCTCCTGCATCTTGGCCGATCCCTGACCGGCCGCCAGCACCTCCTTGATCAGCACGTAGCCGAAGGCCAGCGCGGCCAGGGCGATGACCATGACGACACCGACCACGGCGTAGTCCGCGCCGCTGAGATCCAGACCGCCGCCGGGAGCGGCTTGCGCGAGGTTCATCTGCGTCGAGCTCGGTGGTGCAGTGCCCTGAGCGGCCCAACCTGGCTGGGCCGGCGTCAGCAGGGACATCCGTCCTCCTCGAATGTGCTCAGTGGCGCGCCGGAGAGGGCGGTGCTGCGTCCGCTCCGACGCTCGATACTTCCCCGCCGACGCCCGGCCCGCCGGGGGCCGCGCGCGACGAAGTCGTGGGCGGGGAGTCTATTCAGGCTCGGAGTGTCTTACTTCACCGTGTGATGCGTGCCTCGCATCGACGTGCGGATTCGTTATTTCATGATCGATACAGTGCGGCCTTGATCGCCCGTTCGGGCAAATCTTGACGTGGACCGAACGGGTGACTTCCGGTATCGCGTGTCGCTCGGGAGCTCCGTCCGGCGTGTCGCGCGCTCACCCGGTCGGCGCAACCACGCGAAGGGGACGAAGCCGCGCGCGCCGGCCGGACGAAACGACCGCGCTCAGCGAACGGCCCGCAGCCCGCGCAAGATCACTCGATCGAGATCATCACCGGGTATGCACACACGTGTGCGGTGCCGCGTGCGCCCTGTGCGAGGCTCGAAGACGTGAACGCAGCGCACATGGGTGCAGGCCAGGCGGACACCGGCCGGGACCGGGACGGCCGCGGGCGACGGCTGCTCGATCGCGCGCTGGCCGGAGTGCCTGCCGACGAGTCCCCGTTGCGCCACGTCGAGCAGACACCGGCACGCCCGGCCAAGCACGCGGATTGGCCGGACTGGGCGCCGGAACAGCTGGTGGCCGCGATGCGCGCCCGCGGCGCGGAGCTGCCGTGGTCGCACCAGACCGAAGGGGCCGAAGCGGCGCGGGCCGGTGAGCACGTCGTGGTGGCCACCGGCACCGCC
>NZ_JAFRFW010000430.1:0-23146 GCF_017434145.1 Saccharopolyspora sp.
AGATGCTCATTTTGCCGCATATCAGTTAGAACAACAAGCTGCAGTGGGCATTGCGGGCGCAGAAGCACTTGGACAAATGGGTGCTAATGGCGCCGCACCAGCTCCGAACGTGGCATGACGCCACCGTAGGAACAGACCGAGCGTTCTGTCTAGCGGTGTTAGCATGTGGACCTGACCACCACGCGATCCGGCGGAACGCCAGCACAACGGCTGCTGGAGGCGGCCGGAACCCTGTTCGCGCAGGAGGGGATCCGCGCGGTGGGTGTCGACCGGGTGCTGGCCGCGGCCGGTGTGGCGCGGGCGAGCCTCTACCACGCCTTCGGCTCCAAGGACGCGCTGGTCGCGGCCTACATCGCCGACCAGGATCGGGCCGACCGCGGCAAGTGGGAGGACGCCGCCGCCGAGCTGGAGACCGCGCAGGAGAAGGTGCTCGTGCTGTTCGACCTGGCCCGCGCGGCAGCGCTGCGCCGGGACTTCCGCGGCTGCCTGTACCTCAACGCCGCCACCGAGTTCCCCGACCCGGAGCACCCGGCCCGGCACGCCGTCGCGCAGCATCGCGCGTGGTTGCGGGATGTTCTGGTCGACCAGCTCGCGCAGTCCGGTGCCTCCGAGCCCGAGCCGCTCGCCGAACGCGTCGTCGTCCTGTACGACGGTGCCGTCGCGGGCTCGAAGTTCAGCCGCAGCACGGAGCCGATCGACCTCGGGCGCGAGATGGCGCGGCGCTTCGTGGCGCAGGGCAGTGACGTGCCCGCTGTTTCCGCGTGACGCGTGCGGTTTCTTGCGGATCCGCGGGTCTCGTTGCGCTCGTGTCGACCGTTGTCGCGCAGCGCGCGGACGACCGAGTCCGCTCGCAGCCGTAGTGCCTGTCGGCTCCGGGAACCGAGCAGGCGCGGTCAGGGTGATCAGCGGGTTGCGCGTCGCGATCTCCCCGAACGGCCGGGATCCGGCGCGGTCAGCGCCGCCCACCAAGGTGTCGCGCGAGGAAGCGCTCCGCGGCGCGGAACATGGCGATCAGGTTCTCCGGGTTGACGAAGCTGTGGCCTTCGTCGGGGAAGACGAGGTAGTCCACATCGGCCTCGCGGGCGCGCAGCGCGTCGACGATCAGGTCCGATTCGGCTTGCACGACCCGGACGTCGTTGGCGCCCTGCACCACCATCAGCGGGGTGCGGATCTCGGGTATCCGGGTGATCGGGGAGCGGGCGAGCATGTCCGCTTCCTGCTGCGGGTCGCCGGGATCGCCGACGTAGCGGAACCAGTTGGCGATCAGGCCCGGTTTGGCGAATTCCGGCACCGTCCGCATGAAGTTGGCCAGGTTCGAGATGCCGACGTAGTCGATGGCCGCGGCGAACCGGTCCGGGGTGAAGGTGATGCCGACCAGGGAGGCGTAGCCGCCGTAGGAACCGCCGAAGATCGCGACGCGGTCCGGATCGGCGTACCCCCGCTCGACGGCCCAGTCGACGCCGTCGATCAGGTCGTCGTGCATCGCGCCCGCGAATTCCCCGATCGCGGCCCGCATGTGGGCCTTGCCGAAGCCGGTCGAGCCGCGGAAGTTCACCTGCAGCACGGCATAGCCGCGATTGGCCAGCAACTGCACGGCTTTGTCGCACCCCCACGAGTCCCGCGTCCACGGTCCACCGTGGACCATCAGGACCATCGGCAGTCCGGAGGGCTCGATCCCGACCGGCAACGTCAGATAGGACGGCAGCGCCAGCCCGTCGCGCGCGGTGATCGTGACCGGGTGCATCGCGGCCAGCGAATCCGGGTCGAGGTGCGGGTAGGGGCGGAACAGCAGCCGGCATTCACCGGTGGCGTGGTCGTAGAACCAGGTCACACCGGGATCGCGGTCGCGGGTGAAGGAAACGATCCAGCGCAGGCCGTTCTCGTCCGAGGAGACCTCCGCGAGATCGCCATCGGAGAGCGGTTCGAGGTTCTTGAGCACCTCGGCGAAATCCGGATCGAAGGCGTGGATCACCTGGCGCTCGCCGAGATAGCGCGCGCCCAGCAGCTCGCCGGTGCCCCGTTGCCGGATCAGCGGCGAGGGCAGGGCCGCGAAGACGCGCGCACGGGTGTCGAGGTCGAAGCTCGGGTGGCTGTCGACCTCGGTCTCGGCACCGGTGGCCAGGTCGAGCCGGACCAGGCGGGTCCGGTCGGTTCCCCGGTTGGATCCGATCCATGCCGCGGTTCCGTCCGGGGTGATCTCGAACGGCCAGACGCCCACCGGGTAGTCGTCGCCGTCGAAGGTCGTGATCCGGTGCGGTTGAGCGGTTTCACCGTCCCAGCGGGACAACTCGATGTCGCCGTCGGCGGTGTAGCGCAGCGCGAACAACTCGCGGCCCGCGGTGAGCCAGGACGCGACGTCGCCGGGGTTCCGCGCCAGCAGCGTGAGCTCGCCGGTGGCGATGTCGAGTTCGTGCAGGTCGAATTCGGCGGCGTTGCGGGCGTTCAGGTGCAGGACGGCTTTCCCGGGACGCGTGGCGGGCTGTTCCAGCGCCAGGGTTCGCACGCCGGGAAACGGGGTCATGTCGACGGCCGGGGCGTCCGGGTCGTGCAGATCCACCCGGTGCACGTGCCAGTTCTCGTCGCCGCCCTCGTCCTGGGTGTAGAGCAGCCAGCGCGGTTCGTTCGTCCACTGGTAGCTGAGCACGCTGCGGGAATCGTCAGCGGTGACGCAGCGGGGTTGAGCACCGGAGTCGAGGTCTTGGACCCACACGTTGAGCCGGTCCCGCCACGGCGCCAAGTAGGCGATCCTCGTTCCGTCCGGCGAAATCGATGCGCCGGCACGTTCCGGTTGGCCGAAGAAGTCCTCGACCGGCCGCAGATCCGGCAGTGCCATGTCGTTCCTCTCGTTCGGTGACGCGCGGTGAGCCGTGCTCCACGAAAAGCCGTGCCGCTGCGGCACACTCAAGTGCGCGCAGCATGATCTGCGGCACCTTTCGCGGTTTTGCACGGCCGTTGGCGTCTCCGGCCGGGAGGAAGGGACCGTGGAACGAGCGGTTCGCGCCGGGGTGCTCAGCCGAACTCGACGCCGAAGGTGGTCAGCAGCGTGTAGACGCCGAGCAGTCCGATCGCCGCGCTGCTGATCACCAGGGCCGCGTTGAACGCGCGGCTTCCGCGCAGCCGCGGGTCGGTTTCGGTGTTGCGCAGGTACCACACCGCGACCACGACACCGACCAGGAACAGCGCTCCGGAGATCCCGCCGACCTGGACCATGACCACCGGTTCGGACAGCAGCAGGTAGGCCGCGCTCCAGGTGATCGGCAGGGCGACGGTGAAGATCCGCAGCCACCTCGTCCGGGCCCGCTGGTCCGTCCAGTCCAGCACGCCGAGCAGGGCCAGCGTGTTGGTCCACACTCGAGCCCAGGAGGGCAGCGAGGCCCACAGCGTCGAGCCGAGCACCGCGATCGCGCCGATCAGGAACAGCACGCCTGCCCAGTTTCCAAGGGTGTCGGTGTACATCCTGGACAGCGTGGTGAGCATCCCGTTGCCCTCGGGAACGAGTCCCTGCGGGTGCAGCACGGCCGCGCCCATGACGAAGAAGGCCAGCGTCGCCAGCGTGTAGACGACCCACGACAGCAGCGCGTCCCGGTACATCACCCGGATCCAGCCGTTGGCCCGCTTCGTGCGGGCATCGCTGCCGTCGGCCGGACCGGTCCAGCGCGCGTAGCCCTTCTCCAGGCACCAGTACTGGTAGGCGATGATCTCGTCGGACCCGATGCCGGTGATGCCGAACGCGGCGATCGCGACGCCCACCACCCCGGGCGGAATGCCGAATGAGAGTCCACTGAGGACATCCGAGGTCCCGTAGGCGAACGGCGTGAACGGCAACCCGGCGGCGATCATCACGGTGATCACGACGAAGATCGCGACCAGCGCGGCCGCACCCCGTTCGATCAGGGAGTAGTGGTTGGAGTAGAGCAGGACGATGGTCGCGGCGGCCAGCGCCACCGTCCACACTGCGAGCGAAGTCGTCCCCAGTGGATCGCCGCCCACCGGCGCCAGGATGCTGCACGCCGTGGCGGTCGCGCCGATGACGCCGCCCAGCTGGATCAGCTTGGCCACCGCCATGATCAGCCACAGCACGGTGATCCACCCGATCCGCCCGATCCGGGGCGCGACCTTGTTGCACCCGGTCATCACCGGCTGGCCGGTGGAGATCGTCCAGCGGGCGAGCTCGATCTGCACGGCGACCTTGACGAACGTGCTCACGATGATCAGCCACAGGATCGCGAATCCGGCCTCGGCGCCCAGCGCCGTGGTCGCGATCAGCTCGCCGGAGCCGACCACCGAGGCGCTCACGATCAACCCGGGACCGAAGAAGCGCAGGCTCGCCCGCCAGGTCCGGGGCGGTTCCCGGATCTCGTCGGCGGTCAGCGCATAAGGATCTCGTTGCGTGTCAGGCGATTCCGCGTAGGTGGACATCACGAGCCTCCAGGCAGGGGAGAGGCGCCCGAGCCGGCGAGTGGCCTATTCCGCCGCTCAGCGGGATTCCGGTTTCACATGACGGTGCCGAGGTGCCACGGGACGAATTCCTCCTCGCCGTAGTCGAATTCCTCGCTCTTGGTGCGTTCGCCGGAGGCGACCCGCACCACGTGCTCGAAGATCTCGTCCCCGAGTTCGTCGATGGTGGTCGCGCCGTCGACGACGCCTCCGCAGTTGACGTCCATGTCTTCGCGCATGTGCTCGTACAGCGGGGTGTTCGTGGCGAGTTTGAGGCTCGGCACCGGGGTGCAGCCGAAGGCCGACCCGCGGCCGGTGGTGAAGCAGACGACGTTCGCGCCGCCCGCGACGATCCCGGTCACCGACACCGGGTCGTAGCCGGGCGTGTCCATGAAGACGAAACCGCGGCTGCTGACCGGAGCGGCGTAATCCACGACGTCCCGCAGCGTGGTGGTCCCGCCCTTCGCCACGGCACCGAGCGACTTCTCGAGGATCGTGGTGAGACCGCCCGCCTTGTTCCCGGGGGACGGGTTGTTGTCCATCGAGCCGCCGTTCTTCGCGGTGTAGTCCTGCCACCAAGCGATCTTGTCGAGCAGCTTCTCGCCGACCGCGCGGCTTTCGGCGCGACGGACCAGCATGTGCTCGGTGCCGTAGATTTCCGGTGTCTCACCGACGATTCCGGTGCCGCCCTGCGCGACGAGCCGGTCTACTGCCGCACCGAGCCCGGGATTGGCGGTGATACCGGAGTACGAGTCCGATCCGCCGCAGTTGGTGCCCAGCACCAGCTCGCTCACCGGCACGGTGCTGCGCCGCGCCTTGTTCGCCTCCGGCAGCATTTCGGTGAGCCGCGCGACGCCTTCGCGCACCGTTTTCGCGGTGCCGCCCAGTTCTTGGATCGTGGTGGTGACCACGGGCAGGTCCGCCCGCAGCGGCACGTCCCGGGTCAGCTGCACGATCTGGTTGTCCTCGCACCCGAGCCCCAGCACGAGGAATCCGGCGAAGTTGGGGTGCGTGAGGTAGCCGCGCATCACCCGCCGCAGCACCTCGATCCCTTCGCCGTCCGGCGCCATTCCGCATCCGGTGCCGTGGGTCAGCGCCACCACGCCGTCAACGTTGTCGAAGTCCTCGAGCGCTCCGGAGAACCGCACCTGCTGCGCGATCCGCTTGGCCGCGGTGGCCGAGCAGTTGACGCTGGTGAGCACGCCCAGGTAGTTGCGGGTGCCGACGCGCCCGTCCGAACGCACGTAGCCCTGGAAGGTGGTGCGTCGCGACTCGGGGACCACGTCTTCCGCGCGCGCTTCGGCGGCGAACTCGTAATGCCGCTCGAACTCCCGGTATTCGAGGTTGTGCAGGTGGACGTGCTCGCCGGGCCGGATGTCGACCGCCGCGAAGCCGATCACCTGCCCGTAGCGGCGCACGGGCTCGCCAGCCGCGACCGAACGCACCGCGATCTTGTGCCCGCGCCGGACCTCCTCGCGGACGCTGATCAGCTGTCCACCCGCGCGGACTCGGAGTCCCTCGGCCAGATCGGACCCGGCGATCGCGACGTGGTCGGACTCGTGCAAGTGGACGACCGTCGGAGCTTCCGCTGTGGCAGCCATCGGCACTCCGTATTTCCGGAGGTACAGGGGTATTTCAGGAGGTATAGGGGTATTTCAGGAGGTATAGGGGCGTTCCCCGGAGGTATAGCGGCTTTTCGGAGGTATAGGGGTCTACCGAATCGGATGGGTGTCCCGCGATGTCGCCCGCTGTTCGGGGCGTCCGGGCTGTTCGGAGGTTCCGGGGTGGGTGGCGCTTCCCGGGCCGGAGCGGCGTTCCGGGTCTGTGTAGGCTGTGTCACGACCGGGTCGATCCGGAAACGCTAAGGTGGCGGCGACCGGGTGTCAACGTACCGAGCGGATTCTCCGCGCGGCCGAACGAGATCCGGGCTTCGCCTGCGCTTCTGCCCTGGCCGCGGAAGCGGTCACTTCCGGTCCACATCGGACACTGGAAGATCGCCGACGGGCGAGCATCCGACGGGTACGGCGCACCCGCCGCGTTACCGCTGTGGGCGGTTACCCGCCGCCGATTCCGTAGCGGATGAAGAACTCGTGCTCCACGTCCGGAGCGTTCAGGACGGAGCCGGGAACGGAATGGTCGGGCTGCTCGCCGCTGGTGTCGGCCAGCGGCACGTGCGGCGGCAACCCGGTCACGCGGACACGCTTGCCTGCGAGCTCGCAGTACTCGACCGGCGGGTCACCGGTCAGCTCGGCCACTTCGCGCTCGGCCTGCGCCGCGCAGACGGTGCAGGTCCCGTCCGCGTCGGCCGAAGCGCTGTCGCGGCCGCATTCCTGGCATCGCATGTTCTTACCGTAACCACTCCGTCGCGGCGCTGTCAGCGAAACCGCACGATATGGGCGTGCGGTAGGCATTCGTCCGCGCGCCCGATGCGACCGCCGGAGCGCGCTGCTGACTCGCCGCGCTGGAACGATCACCGCGCCCTGTTGGCGTGCCACATGGTGTGTTCGCGGCTGATCGCCGTTTCGGCGTCGACCACGGCGTCGGACCATTCCTGCTCGTCTAGGTCGTGCGAGAGCTGGTCGCGGACCGCCGCGAGTTCGTGCGAAGCCAGCACGTAAGCGGTCGCGGTCGAGTTGTGCTGGCGGGTGGAGTTCCACGCGGCCAGCGCCGAGACCAGTGCCGCCACGATTCCGGCGAGGTCGAAGTCGACGAGGCCGAAGGCCTTGGCCAGCGCGCCCGCGATACCCGCCACTTCCATGATCAACGTCAGGGTCCAGAAGATCCGCGCGCGCCGGTGGTGGTAAACCGCCTTGTCGGCGTACCAGTCCTGCTGGTCGCGCACCCGGAAGGTCAGGTACGCCTCCTTGCGCGCGGCCAGCGGGGCACTTCGCATCGCGCGCATCCGCTCGCTGATCGCCGGAGCCGTGCTCGGCTGCGGCGGAACCTCCGGCATGTTGCGTTGCAGGGCGCGGATGCGCTCGACGAACTCCTCGTCGGCCCGCTCGCCGTTGAACGGAGCGGCGGCCGCGACGTAGCGCCAGGTCAGGGTTTTCAGCGACTCCGCGAGAGCACGGCCTTCGTACCAGAGCTTGTCCGGCCGGTTCCCGGCCACGGCCAGCTCCACGGCCATCACGCCGATGAAGGCGAGTGCGGTCCCCACCGCGTACAGCTCGATCCCGCCGCCGACGGGAAGTTCGAACGCGGCGAAGACGGCAGCCGCGACGGTGAGCACCAGCCGGGCTCGAACGGCGCGCAGATAGCTGCGTTGCTGTGCCACCGAGACGGCATCCGCCGCCTGGAACAGCCCCGGGTAGTCCTGGGGTGCCAACGACTGCAACCGATCGGTGCTCGACATCCACGCTCCGCACATTGGGGAAGATTCAGTCGATCTCGCGGCGGGCGCGTTCGGAAAGCCGCCATTCGGGTGTAATCTGCAGCGCTGCGGATTTCGGCGGCGGTGTTCGCGCGCGAATATGCATAACGGCGGCCGGTGTTGCGCCGAATTGTCGGGTTCATTGCGCCGACGTAATCGCGGTGGTGGGCCCGGAGCCACCTGCAACATCGTCGGTCGATACTCTTCGGCCTCCACCGGCGGTGTGCGACGGATCCATCGAGACGGCGACGACGAAATCCGACGATAGGACGGAAATGGCAGAACGGGACCCCTCCCAATCGCCTGCTGCGCTCGAGCGGTCTCTACAACGTGGCAGACGGCTGGACAGGTGGGGCTCGGTCGCAGTGCTGGCGGGCGCTGTGTGCCTGCTGGCAGATTTCCAGCACGACTCGATCTGGCTGGGCGCACTGGAGTTTGTGGTCGGCTTCGCCTTGGTCGGCGTCGGAGTGTGGGCGCTGGTGCGCGGTCGCCGGCACTTGACGCCGGTGGTGCCCGGCCTTCGGTTCTTGCCCGCGGACGCGCGGGTCGTGCTGTATCTCCGGTCGTTCTCCGATGATCGAGGCTTCGCGCGGATGGGGGGAACGCGGATTCGCGACGTGTTGCAGTGGCCGCCGACACTGGCCGATCTCCGCACGGAGGAGCAGCAGGTCGCCCGCGGCGTCGCGGCGTTCGGCCGGATGGTCGCGCTCGGCAAGCCCTCGGATCAGCTACCGCAACCCGGTGCCGAGCGCAGCTACGTCGCCGACGAGCAGTGGCAGGACGAAGTGCTCACCGGGCTCGACCGGGCCGGCCTGGTCCTGCTGGCCGCTGGTCCGGGGAAGGGCCTGGAATGGGAAGTCGATCAAGTGGTGCGGCGTGATCCGGCTCGGCTGGTGATCCTCGTCAGCCGGGACCGGTCGCAGTACGCGCAGTTCCGGGAATCAGTGCACCAGTACTTTCCGAAAGGATTGCCGGACTATCCGCAGCCGCGGGCGCGGCACCGCCTGTTCCGGGGCCGGTACGTCCGTGCCGCGATCTGGTTCGATCCGGACTGGACACCGCACCTGGAAATGCTCGACGGCAAATATCCGCTCAGCGGCGCCGCCACCCGGACGCAGCACGCCTTGCCGCGCGCGTTGCGGCCGGTTTACGAACGGGCCGGTGTGCCGGTACCGCGCAAGAACAGGCCGACCAAGCCGCGGCCGAAGGAGGTGGTGCTGGGCGTTGTGCTGTTCGCTCTCCCGCTGCCCGCTCTCGTAGTGACGTTCTGCCTCCTTTTTTACAGCGCGGCCCTCGGGGTGGTGAAGTTCTTGGTCGGCCCCGGCGGCTCCAGCGGCGGAGGCGGCACCTACACCAGCAGTGGCCTGCTCGCGACCGGCAATCCCACCCTCGACTTCCTGATCATAACCCTGTTGGTCCTGCTGATCTGGCCGTTACCGGTGGCCTTGTGGATGCGCCGGGTTTTGCGCGGCGGGCCGGTGGCCATTCTGATGCTGCAAGTGGCCGGTATTTCGCAGGGAATCGCGCTGCTGGTGTCCGCGATACCGTTGGGAATTTTCTTTCTGATAGCCGGTGGTCTCGCGAGCTTGACGTTCGGTGTCGCGCCGCTCTGGCTCGGGATCAACACATTCGTGGTCAATCTCGCCGCCCCGCCCATCGCCACGCTCCTTTTCCTTCGCCGCGACGTTCGAGAATGGGCCGAATCGCGAACGTGACGGGCAACGAAAGGTTGCCGGTGTCGCACCGAGAGGAGCGCGACGTTCAGGCGGCGGCCAGCTTCACGGCCAATACCCGGCGCAGGTAATCCCGGTTGCGGGCGGAGACGCCGAGGCCGTCGCCGCCGTAGTGCTCGGTGCAGATCGGGCCGTCGAAACCGGCTTCCAGCGCGAGTTCCAGCGCTTTGCGGTAGTCGATGACGCCGCTTTCGACCGGGGCCGGTGAGGTGGCGTAAGCCCCGGTCGCGGGGTCGTGGTCGCGGTAGTAGTTCTTGATCTGCCAGTAGTTGGTGTAGGGCAGGGTCGGCACCAGCAGCTCCTCCCAGTGCGGCATCGGACGGTGCAGCCGCACCAGGTTGCCGATGTCCGGGTTGAGCCCGACGTTCGCCAGGCCGATGTCGCGCACCAGCCGGACCGCGCTTTCCGGCGTGCCGAGGAAGGTGTCCTCGTACATCTCCAGCGACAGCGCCACACCCCGGCCCGCGGCGCGCTGACCTGCGGCGCGGAACCGCTGCACGGCCAGTTCCCAAGCGCGTTCGTCCGCCGGGTCGTCGCCAGCGCCCGGCTGGTGCCAGAACCAGACCGCGGCGCGCTGCGCATCGGTCAGCGGCCGGTGCAGCCCGGCGCAGACCACTCCGGCGCCCAGCTCGGCCGCGGCGTCTATGCTGCGCAGCAGGTAGTCGAAGTTGGCGGCCCCGGTGTCCGGGTCGAGCACGCTGCGCCGGGTCACCGACAGCGCGGAGACGGCCAGCCGGTTTTCCTGCAGCGTGCGGGCGAACTCCTGGCGGCGCTGCGGGCTCAGGTCGGCCGGGCGCAGCCAGCTGTCGGTGAGGTCGAGGTGCTCGAACCCCTCGGCGGCGACCTCGCGCAGCACTCGTCCCCACTGCTGCGCGGGCAGATCCTGCACGGAGCGGCCGTCGCGGGTGGTGCCCGGGAATTGCAGGAGCGCGGCGCCGATCGGCCAGTCCTGAGCGGTGTGCGGCATGGTCCTCCGGCCTCGTGTGGGAAAGCGTCGATCCAGATCCAACACCATATAGGATCTATGTTGGGCCCGGTAGGCTCGGCGAGTGCAGCCGTTTCGCTAGGATTTCGGGTGCGATGACCAGTGATGACAACCGCGCGGCGGCCGTGCGCCCGCCCGCCCGCACGCAGCCTGTGGTGGCGCGGCGCGCGCTGCGCGACGGCGTCTACGACGCGATCTTGGAGAAGCTGCTGGACGGCTCCACGCCGCCGGGCAGCTCGCTGGGCATCGACCCGCTGGCGCGTGAGCTGGAGGTCTCGCCGACTCCGGTGCGCGAAGCGCTGGTGCAGTTGGAGCACACCGGCCTGGTCTCGCGGGTGGCGCTGAAGGGCTATCGCGTCGCCGAGCCGATGACCGACGAGCAGCTGGCCGAGCTGTTCGACATGCGCAGCGTGCTGGAGACCGCCGCGGTCGAACGCGCCGCGGCCAACGCCGACGACCTCGTTCCGGAACTGCGGGTCGCGCACGCCCAGCACGTGCTGTGCGCGCACCGGGTGCGCAAGCTGCGCGGGCCGGGTGAGGAATCCGGTGCGGGGCCGGGCGATTTCGCGGATCTGCGCGAGTACTTCGCCGCGGACTGGGAGTTCCACCGCACGATCATCCGCGCTGCGGGCAACCGATTTCTGCTGCAGAGCGCGGACTCGCTGAGCGCGCACGTGCACCGGCTGCGCCAGACGGCCGACCGCGGCACGATCGACATCGATCAGGCCGTCGACGAGCACGCCGCGATCCTCGCCGCCTTCGAATCCGGCGATCCGGAGCAGCCGAAGATCGCGATGCGCGAGCACCTGGCCGCGGTCGCCGGGCGGTCCCGCGCGGGCGGCTGAGCCGCAGGCACCCAGCGCTGGTCAAGCGGCGGGTCCGCGCTTTCGTCGGCCGGGGCTCAACTCCGGTCAGCGCGCGCCGGCGCATGAGCGGAGGCCGGCGGGCTTCGGCAGCGGTCCGCCCGGGCCGCTTTGGCCGTTTCCCTTGCCGCGGCTCTTGCCAAGAACCGCACGTGCACCTTAGCTTGCTCGCACATATCCAATAGGATCTCGGATCTGCGGCTCCGCGCGATGCCGTCGCTGCGAGGTCCGTGCGGGACAGAAGGCTCTGACGATGAGGTCATCCCTGCGCTTGGCACTGGCGTTGGCCGGCGCCGTTTCGCTCGTCTCGGGGTGCTCGACGCTGAACGCGCGCCCCGCCGTCCCCGACGACTGGACTCCGCGCGGGTCGGTCTCCGCAGTGGTCGCGTTCGCGCCCGGCGGCGGCAGCGACCGGTCGGCGCGCGTGCTCGCGCAGGGGCTCAACGAGCTCGACGCGGGTTTCAACGTCAACGTCGAGAACAAGGAGGGCGGTTCCGGCGCGGTCGGGTGGGCGACCTTCCTGGCCGAGGAGGGCAACGGCAACGCGCTGCTGGTCGCCGAGACCGCGCTGAACACCCTGCCGCTGGTCTACGACGTGCCGTTCACCTATCGCGACTTCACCCCGCTGGTGATGTTCGCCGAGGACTCGCGCATCGTCGTGGCCCGCAAGGACACCCCGTACAACAGCTGCTCCGAGCTGGTGGCCGCCGCCGGAAGCCGGTCCGTCAAGACCGGTTCTAGCGGCAAAACGGGAGCGGATGCCTTGGTCGTGGCGGAGTTCGAGCGCAACGGCGGGAAGTTCCCCGTGGTGCCCTACGGCTCCACCGGTGAAGTGATCACCGGGTTGCTCGGCGGGCAGATCGAGGCCGCTCCGGCCAGTGCTTCCTCGGCGAAGCCGTACTTGGAAAGCGGTGACCTCAAGGCGCTGTGCACGCTGAGCGGCGAGCGTTACGACGACCCCGTGCTCGGTTCGCTGCCCACTGCGCGGGAGCAGGGCCTCGACGCGCAAGTGACGATGTGGCGCGGAATTTTCGCTCCGGGCGGGATCGACGAGGTGCAGCGGGAGTACTGGATCGACGCGATCCACCGGGCGATGCGGTCGCAGGCTTATCGCGACTACCTGGCCGAGGACCTGCTCATTCCGGCGGATCTCGCGGGCGCGGACTTCGCCCGCTACCTCGACGAGTACGACCGGCGGATGCGCGAGGTGTTCCGATGAGCGACGTGCAGGACGTGCAGGCCCGGGGACGTCGTCCGGTGCTCGCCGCGCACCTCGTGCTCGCGGCGGTCGGTGCCGCGTTCTTCCTGGGATCGTTCGCCTATCCCTGGACCAATCCGGAGGACGGAACGATCGGCGCGGCGGTTTTGCCCCGCACGGCGGGGTTTCTGCTGCTGATCGTGGGACTCGGACTGTGCAGGCAGGAGTCGCGGTCGGGTTCGGTGCTGGAAGGTGACGGCCACGTCGCGGCGGAAGCAGCGCACGATTCCGCGCAGCTGCGCGAAATTCGCCGCAAGCTGGTGTTGGTCACGGCCGGGATGTTCGCCGCAGCACTGCTGATTCCATTCCTCGGAATGCTGCCCGCGTTGGCATTGCTGACGTTGTGCCTGACCAAGTTCGTCGAGCGGTTGCGCTGGCGGACCTCGCTGGCGGCTGCGGTGGGCGTGCTCGCGGTCTCCTACGTGCTGTTCATCGTGGTGCTGCGGGTGCCGTTGCCGTTCGGCCTGCTGGATCCCAGCGTCTGGAGCGCGTCGTGATCGAGCACATCATCACCGGCTTCGGTGCGGCGCTGAGCGCAGAGAACCTGTTGTGGTGCTTCGTCGGCGTGCTGCTGGGCACGATCGTCGGCATCCTGCCGGGGCTGGGCTCGGCGACCGGGGTGGCGATCCTGATCCCGGTCACGCTGACCTTCGACCCGCTGACCGCGCTGATCATGCTCGCCGGGATCTACCACGGTTCGCAGTTCGGCGCGACGATCACCGCGATCCTGATCGCCACGCCGGGGGAGGCGTCCTCGGTGGTGTCCACTCTGGACGGGTATCGGATGGCGCGGCTGGGACGGGCCGGTCCGGCGCTGGCGATCTCCGCGCTCGGTGCGTTCGTGTCCGCGATGGTGTCGCTGGTGGCGCTCGCGGCCGTGGCGCCGGTGTTCGCCCGGCTGGCGCTGGACTTCGGGCCGCCGGAGATGCTGGCGGTGATGATCCTCGGGTTGTGCACCATCGTGGTGTTCTCGGGAAGAAACCTGTTGCTGGGCACCGGATTGGGCCTGGTCGGCGTGCTGATCGCCTGCATCGGCGTCGATGTCGGCTCCGGCACGCCCCGCTACACCTTCGGGCAGGTGCAGCTTTTCGGCGGGGTGCCTTACGTGGAGGTGATGATCGGGCTGTTCGCCATCGGTGAGCTGCTCAACCAGCTGCACATCGGCATGGCCGAGCCGATCCGCACCCGCTTCCGCGACCTGCTGCTGACCCGCGAGGACTTGCGCCGCGCCACTCCGGCCACGGCGCGCGGCACGGTGGTGGGCTTCCTGCTCGGTTGCCTGCCCGGAGCCGGTACGACGCTGGCCTCGTTCATGGCCTACGGCGCGGAGAAGCGATTTTCCCGCAATCGCAAGAAACTCGGCAGCGGCGCCATCGAAGGGGTGGTCGCTCCCGACGCCGCGACGAACGCCGCCTCCAACGCGAACTTCGTGCCGACGCTGGTTCTCGGCGTCCCTGGCGGTGCCACGACCGCGGTGTTGCTGGGTGCTTTCCTGATCTACGGCATCCAGCCGGGGCCGTTGTTGTTCGAGAACCAGCCGGTGCTGATCTGGGGCTTGCTGGCCTCGTTCTTCATCGGCAACCTGATCCTGCTGCTGTTGAACCTGCCGCTGGCGCCGGTGTTCGCGCAGCTGCTGCGGGTGCCGTACTCGATCCTGTATCCGCTGATCATCGTCACCAGCCTGGTCGGCGCGTACTCGGTGAAGAACAACATGCTCAGCGTGTGGATCGTGCTCGTGTTCGGCCTGGTCGGCTACGCCATGAAACGGCTGGGGATGCCGGTGGCGCCGCTGGTGCTCGGGCTGGTCATCGGGCCGCTGTTCGAGAAGGCGCTGGTGCAGACCTCAGCGCTCGGTGAAGGGGACGTGCTCTCGCAGATCGCGGGCAGCGGCACCGCGCTGCTGGTGCTCGCCGTGGCCGCCGCGCTCGCACTCGGACCGGCGTTGACGCGGGCGTTGCGCGGGCGCGCGCCCGCGAGCGCCGAACAACAGGAGGAGAAGCAACCATGACCGCTGCCAGGCCGCGCGTCGCGGTGACCCTCGGAAATCCGGCCGGGATCGGTCCCGAGCTGATCGCCCGCCTGCTCGCCGATCCGGAAACCACCGCGGCCGCGGACATCGTGCTGATCTCCGACGAGGACGAGCTGAAGGTGGCAGGTGCGGATTCCGGCGCGCCCATCGCCTTCGCCACCGAGCCGGCCGACGGCTTGCCGCTGCTGCACGACAACGGCTCCGCCCGGCCGGTGCCGCGGTTCCGGCGCCGCGAGTCCACTGCGGAGGGTGGTCGCTGGGCGCTGGCGAACCTGCGCAGCACTCTGGACATGGCCGGTCGCGGGGAGGTCGACGCGATCCTCTTCGCCCCGCTGAACAAGACTTCGCTGCACCTGGCGGGAATGACCGAGAACGACGAGCTGCGCTGGTTCGAGAAGGTGCTCGGCGTCGAGGGGTTCACCTCGGAGCTGAACGTGCTGCCCGGACTGTGGACCGCGCGGGTCACTTCGCACGTGTCGATCGGACAGGTCGCCGAAGGCGTCACTCGCGAAAACGTGGTGTCCGCGGGGCGGTTGCTGCACGAGGTACTGCTGGAGTCCAGTGTGGATGAGCCGCGGATCGGGGTGTGCGCGCTGAACCCGCACGCGGGCGAAGGCGGCAAGTTCGGCCGCCACGAGATCGAGATCATCGGGCCGGCGGTCGAAGACCTGGCGGGGGAGGGGATCGACGTCCGCGGCCCCTTCCCATCGGACACGATCTTCTTGCGTGCCAAGGAATTCGACGGAATCCTGACGATGTACCACGACCAGGGCCAGATCGCGATGAAGCTGCTCGGCTTCGACGGCGGGGTGACCATCGCGGGCGGCCTGCCGGTGCCGATCTGCACTCCGGCGCACGGCACGGCGTTCGACGTGGTCGGCGAAGGCCTGGCCAACACCGGCTCGGTGCGCAACGCGTTCGACCTCGCGGTGCGGATCGGCGGCCGCAGGCGCGTCGGCTGACTCCGGACTACTTCCGCCTGCGTGCGGAGATGGCCGCGGCGGCATCGCCCATCGCGCCGAACAGCTCCGTGGCGTCCTCGACCAGCTGCTCGCGGCCGACTTCGAGCGCTCCGTCGGTCCAGGCCAGCAGGAGTTCGCTGAAACCGCCGACGAGTATCGAGCCGGTGAGCATCCCGACCTGCTCGCTCGCCGGCGCGTTGCGTCTGGCGCTGTCGGCCTGCACGTAACCGGCGATGCTGAACCCCGTCTCCAAGCGGCGGCGGTTGAGCTTTTCGTTGCCCAGCGCCTCCACGTACAGCACCCGCGCGCGCCGGTGGTCCTCGTCGACGAAGCGCACCGTCGTTTCCACCACCGCCCGCAGAGCCGCCCGCGGATCTTCGCCCACCGCCCGCACAGCATTGGTGACCTCGGCGTGCAGCTCGGCGACGAGCTGGTCGTACAGGGCCACCACGAGGTCGTCGAAGCTTTCGTAGAAGTAGCGCGGATTCAGCCGCGCGGACTGGCAGATCGCGCGCACCGAGGTGGCCGACCAGCCTTCGGTGCCCAGCAGTTCCAGGGCGGACGCCAGCAGCAGCGAGCGCCGTTCGGCCACCCGGTCGGCGGCGGGGACGCCCGCCCAGCGGGTCGGTTTCGGATGATCATCGGAGGTTGGCAACGCCCGTAACCATAACCTAGAGTCTGGAAACGGGCGTTACCAGAATGGCCGTGCGGCCCGCGCCCCGCACGGCCGCCCATTTCCCGCCTGCCGAGGGAGCCGCGATGCCGGAGCGCACAGTCGCTTGCCAGGGTGTTGATCTGCACGTCGTGGAGGAGGGCAGCGGGCCGCCGGTGATCTTCGCGCACGGTTTCCCGGAACTCGCCTACTCCTGGCGCCACCAGCTGCCCGCGGTCGCCGCGGCCGGGTATCGGGCGGTGGCGCCCGATCAGCGCGGCTACGGCAAGACCTCGCGGCCGCACCGGATCGAGGACTACGACATCACGCACCTGGTCGGCGATCTCATCGCGCTGCTCGACGACCTCGGCGAGCAGAAGGCGATTTTCGTGGGCCACGACTGGGGATCGATGGTCGCGTGGCACACGGCGCTGCTGCATCCCGACCGCGTCGCGGGAGTCTGCGGGATGAGCGTGCCGTTCCAGCCGCGCACGCCCATTCCGCCGACCGAGGCGATGCGGGCGCGGTTCGCGGGCTCGTTCTTCTACATCCTGTACTTCCAGGAGCCCGGTGTCGCCGACGCCGACCTCGGCGCCGATCCGGAAAAGACGATGCGACGGCTGCTGTCGGGAGTCCACACCGACGTCGACTCCCCGGGTGGTCTGGTCTCCGCCGACGACGGGCGGGGATTCGTGGAGCGCTTCCCGGAACCCGCGGCGCTGCCGGATTGGCTCAGCCAGGCCGAATTCGACTTCTACGCCGCGGAGTTCCGCCGCACCGGCTTCACCGGCGGGCTCAACTGGTACCGCAACTTCGACCGGAACTGGGAACGCACGCCGCAGCTGGAAGGTGCCCGGGTCGAAGTGCCCAGCTTCTTCATCGGCGGCGCCGCAGACCCGGTGCTGGCCGGAGTTTCCCCGTCCACGCAGGAGCAGTGGCTCACCGACCACCGGGGCAACGTGCTCGTCGACGGTGCGGGCCACTGGGTCCAGCAGGAAGCACCGGACGAGGTCAACGCCGCCCTCCTGCGCTTCTTCGAATCCGTCAGCCGCGACGAGGTGACCGCATGACCGATGGCAGGCCCCTGAACTTCGGCGTCTTCTACGCGCCCTTCCACCCCGTCGGGCAGGACCCCACGCTGGCACTGGAGTACGACCTGGAACGGGTCGAGGCGCTGGACCGCTTCGGCTTCGACGAGGCGTGGTTCGGCGAGCACCACTCCGGCGGCTACGAGATCATCGCATCGCCGGAGATCTTCATCGCCGCGGCCGCGCAACGCACCCGGCACATCAAGCTGGGCACCGGTGTGGTGTCGCTGCCGTACCACCACCCGTGGCTGCTGGCCGATCGGCTGGTCACCCTGGACCACCTCACCCGCGGCAGGCTGATCTTCGGTGCGGGACCGGGCGCGTTGCCGACCGACGCGCACATCATGGGCATCGATCCGGTCGATCAGCGCCGCATGATGGAGGAATCGCTGGAGACGATCCTCGCCCTGTTCCGCGGCGAGGAGCCGATCGACCGGCGTACCGACTGGTTCGAGCTCAACGAAGGGCGCTTGCAGGTGCGCCCGTACTCGTGGCCGCATCCGGAAGTGGCCGTGGCCGCGATGGTCTCGCCGTCCGGGCCACGGCTTGCGGGCAAGTACGGTGCTTCGCTGCTGTCGTTGTCGATGTCGGCAGCGAGCGAGGGGTTCGCCGCGATCGGCAAGGCCTGGCAGGTCGTCGAGGAGCAGGCGCAACTCGCCGGGCAACCGGCACCGGACCGGGCCACCTGGCGCGTGCTCGGCACGATGCACCTCGCCGAGACCAGGGATCAGGCCATCGAGGACTGCACCTACGGGCTGCCGGAGTTCGCGAACTACTTCGGCGGCGGAGCGGGTTTCGTCCCGCTGGCCGAGAACACCGGCGGCGAGCCGAAGTCGCGCCGCGAATTCGTCGCGGACTACGCCGAATCCGACAGCGTTGTCATCGGAACCCCCGACGACGCCATCGCCTACATCGAGCGCCTGCTGGAGCAGTCCGGCGGCTTCGGGACGTTCCTGCTGCTGGGTCACGACTGGGCCGCGCCGGACCGCACGATCAACTCCTACCGGCTGTTCGCCCAGTACGTCCTGCCGCATTTCAAGGGCCGGTTGGCCGCGCCGCGCGCGGCGCAGCAATGGGCCGTGGACAAGCGCGAACAGCTCTTCGGCCGCGCGGGCCAGGCGATCAGCAACGCGATCGAGACGCACGTGCAGGAGAAGGGCTGATGCGCGCCGCCGTGCTCAACGCGGGCCGGATCGCGGTCCGCGACGACGTCGCCGCCCCGCGGCCCGGCCCCGGTCAGGTGCTGGCACGGGTGCGGGCGTGCGGGATCTGCGGTTCCGACCTGCACTTCGCCCGGCACGGCGAGCGGATGCTCGCGCTTGACCGGGAAATGGACGGCACGGGCGATGCCGTCGACCTCGACCGCGACGTCTACATGGGACACGAGTTCTCCGCCGAGGTGCTGGAATTCGGCCCGGACACGGAGGAATCCGCGCCGGTCGGCGCGCACGTGACCGCGATGCCGCTGCTCGCGGGTCCGGACGGTATCCAACCGATCGTCTACTCGAACAGCGTCAAAGGGGGCTACGGCGAGCAACTGCTGCTGTCCGCGCAATTGCTGCTCGAAGTCCCCAATGGACTTCCCGCGCACCACGCGGCGCTGACCGAGCCGATGGCGGTCGGGCTGCACGCGGTGAACAAATCCGGGATTCAGCAAGGCGAAGGCGCGTTGGTGCTCGGCTGCGGACCGGTCGGGCTGGCGGTGATCGCGGCGCTGCGGGTGCGCGGCACCGAACCGATCGTGGCCGCCGACTTCTCGCCCGCGCGCCGGAACCTGGCCGCGACCATGGGAGCGCACCGGACTGTCGATCCCGGCGAGGAGACGCCTTGGGGCACCGGCGATGGCCACCGGCCGCTCGTGGTGTTCGAGGCCGTCGGCGTGCCGGGAATGATCAACGATGTGCTGCGTTCCGCGCCGCGCGGGACGCGGGTGCTCGTGGTCGGCGTGTGCATGGAGGACGACACGATCAGCCCGTTCTTCGGGATCAGCAAGGAGATCAACGTCCAGTTCGCGCTGGGGTACGACCCGGCGGAGTTCGCGCGGTCGCTGCGTTCGATCGCCGAAGGGGAGATCGACGTGGCACCCCTGATCACCGCGCGGATACCGCTCGACGACATCGGCTGGGCCTTCGAAGCCCTCGACCGCCCGGAAGAGCACTGCAAGATCATCGTGGAGCCGTGATGACAGACTGGACCGAGGTCGCGACCGGGCTGGCCGCGGAATTCGCCGAAACCGCCGCGGAAACCGACCGAAGTGGACAGTTCCCGGTGCGGAACATCGAGCGCATGAAAGAGGTCGGCTACCTCACCATCGCGGTGCCCGAGCAGTTCGGCGGCGGTGGGGCCGACCTCGCGACCGTCGCCGCGTGCCAGCGGATCCTCGCCGGCGGCTGCGCCTCCACGGCGCTGGCGGTCAACATGCACGTCTTCGGCCTCGGCTCCGCGGCCGAAGGCTGGTACGCCGGAGATCGCGGCGCCGAGCAGCTGTTCCAGATGGTCGCGGGCGGCACGATCGTCGGCGGCAGCCTGACCGATGCGGCCACCGGCCTGAACGTGCGCACCTCGGCGACACCGGCGAAACCGGTCGACGGCGGCTACGTCATCTCCGGGCGCAAGTCGTTCTGCTCGCTGGCACCGGTGCTGAACTTCTTCTGGGGCACCGCGGCAGACACCGAGACCGGGAATCTGCTGCTGTTCGGCCTGAATCGGGACACGCCGGGCCTGAACTTCGTGGACACCTGGGACACGATGGCGATGCGCGGCACCGGTTCCTGGGACGTGGTCTTCGACGACGTCTTCGTGCCCCATGCGGCCGTGCAGCAGGATTTGGCCGCCAACGACGAAGAACTCGTCTGGGATGCCGCCAGGGAACGCGGATTCTCCTGGTTCGCCTTCACCATCGCCTCGATCTACCTCGGACTGGCCCGCACGGCCGTGCGCTTCTCCTACGACCGCGTCACCAGCCGGACCGTCACCGGTGCTTCGCTGCCGATGGCGCGCCAGCCCGCGCAGGTCTACGGCGCGGCCGAGATCGAACTGCTGCTGCGGCCCGCGGAGGCGCTGGTCGCCGACGGGCTGCACCGCCGCGCCGAGACCGGGCTGCTCAGCCCGGCCGACCTCAACACGATCAAGCACGTGGCCGTGAACGCGGCAGACGAAGCCGTGGACCGCTGCATCCGGATGGTCGGTGGCCAGGGAATCTTCCGGAAGCTGCCGCTGGAGCGGTACTACCGCGACGTGCGCGCGGGCCAGTTCCACCCGCCGAACAACGACGTCGCGCTGGAAACGATCGGCAAGGCCGCGCTGAACATCGATCCCGGCGCCGAGCCGCGCTGGCCAACGGACTGAGCGCCATCCGGGGGTGTTCGGAGTGAACGGACCGCTGGTCCGGCTAGATTGGTCAAACGGTCCGTTCACTCGACCCCGTTGGCGCGGTGCGACACCGGTAGGCCGACGCGCCGAAGCTGCATCCGGAGTGAACGGAACTCTGGTCCCACTGGATTGGTCGAACGGGCCGTTCGCTCAGGGACGTCCGCGAGGTTGAACGGGTGGACCGATCACTCGGCGGGTGCCAAGCCTTCGGCGACGAGTCCGGCGTGGACGGCCTCGCCCAGCGCGGTGACCGCGCTCAACGGCCGGACCATGACGGTGAACTCCGAGATCAGGCCGTCGTCGTCGAGGTGGATCAGGTCGATGCCGTGGATCTGCTTGCCCGCGACCGTCGCCCGGAACACCAGCACGTGCGCGTCGGTGGCGTCGCCCGCATCGGTCTCCGCCGTGCCGCCGAGGTCGCCGACGTAGCGGAACTCCTCGAAGACCCGGTGCATGAGCACGCCGAACACGCCGAGGACCGTGCTGCGGCCCTCGAACGGCCGGAACTTGATCGGGCTGAACATCCGCGGTTCGGCCGCGAACAGCGGCTCCAGCGCGGCGACGTCGCGCTGCTGCACGGCGGTGCGGAAGGTGTCGATGGTGTCCACGCGGGGTCCTCGCTCGTCGGGATGATCAGGTGCGGCGCCGACGATACCTGCGGCGCGCACGACCTCGATCGACGTTCGGCCGCGGGGTCCGGATGGCGGGCGCGGTTCCGGAGCCTGCCTTGACCTGGTGATCAGCGTCGAGAACGTGCCTAGGATGGTGTCACGATCAGCAACCGCAGCAGCCGCAAGATCGCAGCCGCGTCGTGCTCTCGCTGCGGTCCGGACGAAAGGAACACGGATGTCCACTCCGGACAGGCACGATCCGTCCACAGTCGACGAGCTGACCTGGGCGGTGCACGGCGGCAACTCCTCCGACGCCTTCGGTGCGCTGCGCACTCCGCTGGTGGCGGCGAATTCCTACGTGCTGCCGGAGGACGCCTCGCAACTGAGCTGGTCGGACTCCAGCGAGCTGATCTACGCGCGCAACGGGCACATCAACCAGCGCGCGCTGGAGACCAAGCTCGCCGCGCTGGACGGTGGGGAAGAGGCGGTGGTCTTCGCCAGCGGCGTCGCCGCGCTGCACGCCATGTTCTTCACGCACCTGCGCAGCGGTGATCACGTGGTCGTGTCGGCAGTGGCCTACGAGGCGGTGCACCGGTTGTTCGCCGAGCTGCTGCCGGAGCGCTACGGCATCGAGGCGACGTTCGTGGAATCCACCGACCTCGACGCGGTGCGCGCGGCGATGCGCCCGGACACGCGACTGGTGCACGTCGAGACCATCGCGAATCCGACCACCGCGGTAACCGACATCGCCGCGGTCGCCGAGATCGCGCACGAGGGCGGTGCGCTGCTGAGCGTGGACGGCACGTTCACTCCGCCCCCGCTGTACCGGCCGCTGGCCGACGGCGCGGACGTGGTGATCCACTCGCTGACCAAGTTCATCAACGGCCACGGCGACGCGATGGGCGGCGCGGTGATCGGCTCGCACGAGCTGGTCGGCAAGATCCGCGGTGATGCGGGCGTGGACGTCGGCGGGGTGCTCGCGCCGTTCAACGCCTGGTTGATCATGCGGGGTTCGGTCACGCTGCCGCTGCGGCTGCGCCAGCACCTCGCGAACGCGCAGCGGATCGCCGAGTTCCTGGCCGCCGAGCAGCGGATCGCCTTCGTCGCCTATCCCGGGCTGACCGACCATCCGCAGCACGAGCTGGCGAAGCGCCAGTTCGGCGACCGCGGCTACGGTGCGGTGCTTTCCTTCGCGCTGGAAGGCGATTCCGAGGTGCAGAACCGGTTCGTCAACGCACTGCGCGTGATCACATCCGCGGTCTCGCTCGGGCACGACGAGACGCTGATCGTGCACGTCGCACCCGGCACGCGCGGCGGGGACAAGTACTACCCCGAACCGTTCCAGCGCTACGGGCACCTCCGGCTGGCGGTCGGCCTGGAGGAGCCGGGCGACCTGATCGCCGACATCCGCGCAGCGCTCGACACCGCACTGCCCGCTTGACCAACGGGAGAGTCATGCTCACCGGACTCAGCGCGTTCCCGCTCACCCCCATCACCGACGCCGGCGTGGACGAGGAGGCGTTCGCCGCGCTCGTCGGGCGGCTCGCGGCCGCGCGCGTCGACTCGATCACCGCGCTCGGCTCCACCGGTTCCTACCCGTACCTCGACCGCGAGGAACGTGCCCACGTCGCGCGGCTTGCGGTCGAACACGCCGGGAACACCCCGGTGCTCGTCGGAATCGGCGCGCTGCGCACCCGCGGCGTCCTCGAACTCGCGGAGGACGCGCAGGCCGTCGGAGCTTCTGGAGTGCTGCTCGCGCCGGTGTCGTACCAAGCGCTGACCG
>NZ_JAFRFW010000431.1:0-1727 GCF_017434145.1 Saccharopolyspora sp.
CGCGAGCGCACCAGCGGTTTCGACGCGGCTCGGCAACGGGCGATGACGTGGTGGCCGGAGCGGGTCGAACGGGTCACCGGAGTGCCGGTGGGCGCACAACGCGCGGCGGTGCGGATGCTGGCGCGGGCCGAGCGGGCCTACGTGCTCACCGGCCGCGGCGCCGAGCAGCACAGCAAGGGCACCGACACCGTCGCCGCATTCATCAACCTGTCGCTGGCGCTGGGCCTGCCGGGCCGCGAAGGCAGCGGCTACGGCTGCCTGACCGGACAGGGCAACGGGCAGGGCGGCCGGGAACACGGGCAGAAGGCCGATCAGCTGCCCGGCTACCGGATGATCACCGACGAGGCCGCTCGCGAACACGTCTCCAGGGTCTGGGGCGTGCCGCCGGAGACCCTGCCGGGACCGGGCAGCAGCGCCTACGAGCTGCTGAGCGGGCTCGGCACCCCGCACGGCCCCCGCGCGATGCTGGTGTTCGGCTCGAACCCGGCCGTTTCCGCGCCGCACGCCGCGCACATCACCGCGCGTCTGTCCAGTTTGGACTTCTTGGTGGTGGCGGACTTCGTGCCGTCGGAAACCGCGCGGATGGCCGACGTGGTGCTGCCGGTGACGCAGTGGGCCGAGGAGGACGGCACCATGACCAACCTCGAAGGCCGCGTGTTGCGCCGCCGCCGGTTGCAGAACCCGCCCGGGCACGTCCGCTCCGACCTCGAAGTGCTGCACGGGCTGGCGCGGCGGCTGGGCGAACCGGCGCAGCGCTACCCCACTGCACCGCGCGAAGTGTTCGAGGAGCTGCGGCGCGCCTCCGCAGGCGGCAAGGCCGACTACTCCGGCATCGACTACGAACGCCTCGACACCGAGGCGCTGTACTGGCCGTGCCCGGCGGAAGGCCCGGACGGGACCGCTCATCCCGGCACTCCGCGGCTGTTCCTGCACGGCTTCGCCCACCCGGACGGGCGGGCGCGGTTCGCAGCGGTCGAGCACCGCGTCGCGGCCGAGTTCGTGCGCGCGGAGTTCCCGCTGCTGGCCACCACCGGCCGCGAGCTGGCGCAGTACCAATCCGGTGCGCAGACCCGCCGGGTCGCCGAACTCGACGCAGCGGCACCGGAGGCGTTCGTCGAGGTCCATCCGGACACCGCAGAACGCGCCGGGCTGCGCGAGGGCGCTCTGGCGGTGGTGACCTCCGCGCGCGGCGAAGTGGTTGCGCGCGTGCGGCTGGTCGCGTCGATGCGCACCGACACCGTGTTCCTGCCGTTCCACTTCCCGGGCGATGGCCGCGCGAACCTGCTCACCAACCCGGCGCTGGACCCGCGCAGCCGGATGCCGGAGTTCAAGGTCGCCGCGGTGCGGATCGGCCCGCACCCGCCGCCCGGGACCACGGCTGCCGAGGAGGTGCCCGCGTGAGCCACGTGCTGGTCATCGGGAACGGCCCGGTCGCGCACCGACTGGTGGAGCGGCTGCGCCACCACGGGCACCACGGACCGATCACCGTGCTGGGCCAGGAGCCGCGTCCTGCGTACAACAGAGTGCTGCTGGGCTCGGTACTGGACGGGACGCTCGGTCCGGACTCGATCACGCTGCCGGAGTCCGAAGCGCAAATGCGGCTCGGCGTGACCGCCACCGCCATCGATCCGGCGCGGCAGCTCGTGCGCACCACCACCGGCGTGGTGCACCGCTACGACGAGCTCGTGCTGGCCACCGGAGCGCGGGCGACCGTGCCGGGAATTCCC
>NZ_JAFRFW010000432.1:0-1797 GCF_017434145.1 Saccharopolyspora sp.
CTGGGGCCTGCCCGTCGTCGAGGCCGCCGCGGCCGGTCGGCTCGTGGCCGCCGGGCCGTACCCGGTGCTGCGCGAGATCCGCGCCGCGGGCTTGATCGTGCCCGGCCCGGACGAGGTGCGGCGCATCGCCGAGCTGCTGACCGGCGGTGCCGAAGTGCGGGCCGCGAACCGGGCCGTGGTCCGCCGCCGGTTCGACGCGCAGGAACTCCCGCGGGAACTCACCGCTATCGCGACCCGGGCCCGCGAGCTGTCCCGCGGCTGACGGCCGCGGTCAGGACGAGCACACGTCCCGGTAAGCGACCTGCGGGATGGTCCGCTCCCACTGCGGCTTCGGCAGCACCCCGCTGGTCGACTCGCAGATGCGCCGGATCGCGTGTTCCACGTCGAGGTCCCACAGCCGCACGGTGTTGTCCTCGCTGGTGGAGACCAGCACGTTCCCGTCCGGGCTGAACCCGACCGCGTTCACCGCGGCCCCGTGCTCGGACAGGCTCTGCCCGATGGCCCGCGGCTCGTCCCGGTCCGACACGTCCCACAGCCGCACGGAGCGGTCCACGCTGCCGGTCGCCAACGTGCGCCCGTCCGGGCTGACCGCCACCGAGATCACCGACTGGGAGTGCCCGGCCAGCGGCCCGCCCACGGGTTTCGGTGCCGCCGGGTCGGTGATGTCCCAGAGCCGGGCGACCTTGTCGCTGCCCGCGCTGACCATCGTCTTGCCGTCCGGGCTGAACGCCACGGCTTTCACCGCCGAGCCGTGCGCGGTCAGCGGCGGGCCGAGCAGGTGCGCGCGCGCCGGGTCGTGCACGTCCCACAGCCGCAGCGTGCCGTCGTCGCCCGCGGTCGCCAAGGTGCGCCCGTCCGGGCTGTAGGCGATCAGGTTCAGGAACCCGGTGTGCCCGTACAGCGGCGTGCCGAGCCGCTTCGGGTGCAGCGGATCCCGCACGTCCCACAGCTGCACGGTGGTGTCGGTGTCACCTGCGGCGAGGACGGTGCCGTCCGGGCTGAACGCGACGTCGCCGACGTAGCGGGTGTCCACGGCCAGCGGCGCGCCCAACGGCTTCGGACGCGCCGGGTCGCTGAAGTCCCACAACCGGACCTGGCCGTCACCGCCGCCGGTGGCCAGCGTCCGGCCGTCCGGGCTGAAATCCAGGTACACCGAGCTGGGCTGACCGTCGTGCACCTGCAGCGGCGGCCGCAGCTGCCGCGGGTGCAGCGGGTCGGTGGTGTCCCACACCTGCAGCGTGCGGTCTTCGGCCGCGTTGACCATGGTCCGCCCGTCCGGGCTGAACTCCGCCGAGTTGACCGCCGCGGCGTGCCCGGACAGGACGCGCTCGGGCAGCGACCACAACCGGACGACGCCGTCGTCGCTGCCGGTGGCCAGCGTGCGCCCGTCCGGGCTGAACCCGACCGCGTAGACGGTGCTGCTGCCTGCGGCGAGGTTCTGCCCGAGCTGGGTGGGGTTGCGCGGATCGCTGATGTTCCACAGCCGGGCCGTGCTGTCCTCGCTGCTGGAGGCGAGCTTGTTGCCGTCCGGGCTGAACTTCACCGACCACACCGGGGCCGCGTGCCCGGTCAGCACCGGCCCGAGCGATCCCGCCCCGGCCGGGTCCCGGGTGTCCCAGAGCCGGATCGTCTTGTCCACGCTGCCGGAGGCCAGCTTGCTGCCGTCCGGGCTGAACGCCACCGAGTGCAACCCTCCGGTGTGCCCGCGCAGCACCGGGCCGACCGGAGAAGCGCGGGCCGGGTCCGTGACGTTCCACAGCCGCACGGTCGAGTCGTCGCCACCGGTGGCCAGCGTGC
>NZ_JAFRFW010000433.1:0-2344 GCF_017434145.1 Saccharopolyspora sp.
GCCGAGGCGCGGTCCGGCGAGCCGTCGCTGACCTTGGTCCTCGGGCCGCCCGGCACCGGCAAGACCACCGTCGTCGAGCACTTCTTGCGCGATCAAGAAGACGTGCAGGTGCTGCGGGCCTCCGGTGTCCAGTGGGAGCAGTCGCGGGCGTTCGGCGTGCTGGAGATCCTGCTGCGCGGCACCGGGCACCGGCCGGGCGGCGACCCCGCCGAGGAAGGCACCCGGCTGCTGTCGACCTGGGCGCAGCGGCAGCCGCTGATCGTGCTGGTCGATGACGCGCATTGGGCCGATCCGGAGTCGCTGCGCGCGCTGGCCTCGGCGGAGCGGCGGATGAGCGGTGAGCAGGTGCTGACCCTGCTGGTCGCCGACGAGGATCAGGACAGTTCGCCACAAGTACGGGATTTCCTCGCGCACCAACGGCAATCCACCGTCCACATAGGTCCGATGAGCGCGGCGGACGTGCGCGAGTTCGCGCTGCGCGACGCCGGAGTCGATCTCGCTCCCGCCACTGCTCGGCGGCTTTCCGCGCACACCGGCGGAAATCCCGGCCACATCCGCGCACTCCTGCGTGAACTGCCGCCGGAAACGTGGCGCGGCTGGCCGTCGAACCTGCCCGCGCCACGCGCGCTGATCAGCGGGATCGCGCGCACCATGCGGGATTGGGCGGAGCCGACGCGGACGTTGGTCGAGGCGGCCGCGGTGCTCGGTGTGAGCGTGCCGTTCGCGCGCGCGGCGGAGCTTTCCGGTGTGCGGCAACCGATCGCGGCGCTGGACGAAGCGACCCGGGCGGGTGTGCTGCTGCCCGCGGAAGGTAGCGGACTGCGCACGTTGCGGTTCTCCTCCGAGCTGGTGCGCGCGTGCGTCTACTCCGGACTCACACCGCTGCGGCGGCAGGAAGCGCACCGCGCGGCGACCCGGGTGGTCGACGACGAGCAGGAGCTGTTCGCGCACCGGGTCGCGCTCACCCCGTTCCCGGACGCCGGGCTGGCCGCCGAGCTGGACTCGTTCGCCGACCGGCAGGCGGATCGCGGCGCGTGGTCGGCGGCCGGTGACGCGCTGATCGACGCCGGGCGGCTCAGCCCCGAGCCCGCCGACCGCGAGCGACGCCTGGTGCGCGCGGTCGACGCGCTGGCCGGTGCGGGCGACATTCCGCGGGCGCAGGCGTTGACCCCGGCCATGGAGGGGTTCGCGCCGAGCGCGCTGCGCGATGCGGTGCTGGCCTACCTCGGCATCATGCAAGGCCGCCCCGCCGAGGCGGAGGCGCTGCTGACCAGCGCGTGGCAGCGCTGCGACCCGGACGACGATCCGCACATCGCCGCACTGGTCTGCCAGCGCCGGGTGCTGCACGCGCTCGGGCACTGGGACGGCGTGGAACTGGTGCGCTGGAGCCGCCGGGCGGTTCGGCTGACCACTCGGGACGATCCGGCGGTGGTGGAGTCCGAGGCGATCCTCGGACTCGGACTCGCCGCGACCGGCCGGATTCCGCAGGCGTTGTCCGCGTACGAAAGCGCGTCGAGCCGGGTCCGCGCGGGCGCGCAGGCCCAGCGGGTGCAGATGGGGCAGGGCTGGCTCAAGCTCGCCCAAGACGATCCGCTGGCCGCGCGCCGCGCGCTGCAAGGCGCGGTGCCGACCGAATACCAGCAGGGATCGACCCGCATCTCGCTGTGGGCGCAGGCGTGGCTGGCCCGCGCGGATTTCGTGCTCGGCGACTGGGACGAGGCACTGCGCACCGTCAACGCGGCAGCGGCACACCTCGAGGACGCGGGCCTCGAACTGGTGCGCCCGCTGGTGCACTGGACGGGCGCGCAGGTCAACGCGCTGCGCGGCGACTGGGACGCGGCCTACGAGCACCTGCGGCACTCGGCCACCGGGGCGCACACCTACGAAGTGATGATCATTCCGGCGGCGCTGGCGCAGGCGCAATGCGCGGAGGCCCGCGCGGACTACGAGTCGGTGCTGCGCAACCTGCGCCCGCTGGTGGACTTGCGCGGCATCGACGAACCCGGCTTCTGGCCGTGGCACGACGTGTACGCCAACGCGCTGATCGTGACCAACCGGGCCGACGAGGCGGAGGATTTCCTGCGCCCGCAAGAAGAACTCGCCGCCGAACGCGGCCACCACTCGACGCTGGCCCGCCTCGGCTACGTGCGCGGGCGGATCGAAGGAGCCCGCGGCGACCTGGATGCGGCCCGGCGTGCGTTCGACACCGCGTTGGAGAACCTGGGCTCGCTGCCACTGCCGTACGAGCGGGCTCGGGTGCTGTTCCCCTACGGCCAGACGCTGCGCCGCGCCGGGAAGCGGCGGGAGGCGGACGTCGTGCTGTCGCAGGCGCGCGACGCCTACC
>NZ_JAFRFW010000434.1:0-6217 GCF_017434145.1 Saccharopolyspora sp.
GCCGTCGCGGACGCCCGCCCCGCTGCTCGCCCGTGCCCGCCACCGCGAATCACCGCTGCCCCGCCTGCCTGCGCCGCTGCGCCTGGAACAACCGGGACAGGTAGGCGTCCTGCAGTTCGTCGCGCTCCTGCTCGGTGATCTCTCCGGCGGCCAGCAGCTCGTCGGCCCGCGCCATGCCGCGCTGGATGGCGCCGAGGTCGTAGTACTCGCGCTCGGCCTGTTCGCGGATGCGCTCGGCGATCCACGCCACGCCACGCACCGGGGCGATGGGCGCGGTGAGAATTCCGCTCAACAGACCCATGTCAGTCCTCCGGAAGGAAGTCGTACGGGGCCAACGGCCCCAGCAGCCGCAACCGGACTCGACCGGCGAAGTCCTCGCCGAGTTCGTCGACGGCGCGCTGGAAGTCCTCGATCCGATCGCGGTCGACCAGCAGCGCGACGCTCAGCGCATCGTCCTGCCCGCTGACCTCGCGCACCGAAGTGGCCGCCGAGTGCGGCGACAGCGCCGCCACCGCGGCTCCGACGGTCAGCTCCCGCTTGCGCTCCACCGCGGCGCTGACCAGCTCGCCCAACCGGACGCGCGCGGCGTGCCCGGAATCCTCCGGCACGCCCTGCAATTCCTCGCGCAGGCCGCGGATCTCCGGATCGTCCCCGACGATCTCACGCAGGTGGATCTGGTCGAGATAGCTGCCGTGCAAGGTGAATTCCACGAGACCGTCGAGTTCGGCGAGGATCGACTCGAAGTCGTCCTGGTTGCCCGCCAGCAGCTCGTTGCGCACCGCCGCCAAGTCCTGCACCACGCCGCCGAAACGCAGCGGCAGCACGGTGGAATCCGCCGCCACCGCATCCAGCACGCCTTCGTGCGCGAGCAGGTCGTCGCGCAGGCCCAGCGGCCGGTCCAAGTCGACCTCGCTGACCAGCGCCGCCAACGGGCCGGAACGCACCAGCCGCAAATCGGTTCCGCCCACGGTCGGCAGGTCGTCCGGCACCGGCACCTCGGCGCGCACGATGCCGTAGACGTAGATGCCCGCGGTGACCGAGGCGCTGCCGGTGTCCGAAGTTCGCTGCGCGGTCATCGCTCGCGCTCCCTGCCCCGTTCGCGCCGCGGCCGGGCCGGCTCGCGCTCCGGTTCCTGTTCGGTGCGGATCTCGTCGTACTTGTCCTTGGCCGCGTCCAGCACGCCCTTGGTCTTGCCCTGCGCGCCGCCCTGGGTCACGCCCTCGGACATGCTCTGCATCAGCTCCGGCAGGTCCTTGCCGCCCTTCTGATCCAGATCGAGGCGGTTGGTCGCCTCCGCGAACCGCAGGTAGGTGTCCACACTGGCCACCACGATCCGGGCGTCCACCGTGAGCAGTTCGATGCCCACCAGTGAGACGCGCACGAAAGCGTCGATCACCAAGCCCTTGTCCAGGATCAGTTCCACGACGTCGGCCAGGTTCCCCGCCGATCCCCGCTCGACGGATCCGCCTTGCGCGTTCGCCACCGTCACTTGTGATCACCTGCTTCGGCGCGTGCGCATCCGGGAACGGCGCGGCGTCGGCGCGGGCTCGTCCTCGTCGTCGCCGTACTCCTCGTCCGAGTAGCGGTCCGCGTAGTCCTCGTCGGTGCGCTCGCGGTACTCGCCGTCCCCGTACTCGCCACGCCGGTCTTCGTCGTCCCTGTACTCGTCGTCGCGGTATGCATCGTCTTCCGGGTATTCGTCCTCGTCCCGGTCCTCGTCGCGTCCCGCGCCCTCGGATTGCTCACCTTCGGCCGCCACCGCGTCGTCGTGGCTGCGAACCACCTCGCGGTCGCGGATCTCCCCGCGCCATCCCTCGATCTCGTCCTGCTCGAGGATGGTGCGCGTCATCATGTGCCGCTTGATGTGCTTGAAGTCCGAACGCACCCGGCGTCCCTGCGCACGCCACAGGTTCGCGGTCTTCTCGAAGAATCCCTGCGGGTGGTACTCGAGCACCAGCAGGATCCGGGTCAAGGTGGGCGTGAGCTCGTGGAAGGACACCGTGCCGTCCACCGAACCCTTCGAGCCGGTGGAGGTCCACACGATCCGCGAATCCGGGACCTGCTCCACGATCGTGGACTGCCAGCTGCGGTGCGACAGGAAGATCTGCGCGCGCCAGTTGACCTTCTCGTCGGATTCCTGCTCGACGCTTTCGACTTTGCGGGTGAAGCCGGGGAAATCCTCCAGCAGGGTCCACTGGTCGTAGACCACCCGCAGCGGCAGCCCGACGTCGTTCTGCTCGACGATGTTGACGACCTTGGCGCTGCCGCCCGACGATCCGCCGCCGCCCGCGCCACCGCCGGCGGCCTGCTTCACCGCCTCGGTGCCCGCGCCGAGCGCCGCCTTCAACGGCCCGCTGCCCTCGGCGAGCTTCTTGCCACCGGTCACCGCGGCCATCAGGCCCGGTCCACCGCCGTCGCCCGCGTAGTCGGTGAGCCGATCGGTCAGCTGCTCGACCTGCTTGCCCGCCGAGCCCGCGACTCGCTCCACCAGGGCGGTGAGCAGGTCCTGGGCGGCGCTTTTGAGGTGTTCCAGCGGCTGTGCCTCCGCCCCGGAGCCGGATTCCTGATCGCGCCGGTCAGCCATCATCGCCTCCCCGCCTGCTGCGCGGACGTGCCTCCGAAGGGCTCCGCGGTGCCTGTTCCGGGCGCGGGCGGTCTTGCGCGCGGGAACGCGCCGCCTGCTCCGGCCGCGGGCGCGACGACCGCGCGCGCGGTCGTTCGGTGCCGGAATCGGGCGCCGACTCGGCAGCCGAGGAAGTCGGATCGGACTCGCGACGCCCGGACTCCTCGCCGGATTCTCCGCCACCGGTGCCGCGCAGCTTCGCCGCACGTTCGGTCAGGCTGTCGCCGAGCGAATCGATGCGACCGGACAGCGCCGCAGTGGCCGCTTCCTTCGCCGCGTCGGCCAGCCGGCCCCGCACGGTTTCGGTTACCGAACTCAGCCCCGGCGAGGACGACAGCACCTTCGCCCCCTGCCGCAACAGCTGTTGCGGGTCGGTGCCGAACCGACGCCCGGCCAGTACCCCGCCGATGGTGATGGCGAGCTTCATCTTCTTGGTACGCCCGAGGAAGTAGCCCAGCGCCACCGCTGCGGCAACCTGCGTCCGCATCACCGACCTCCTCCCGAATCACCGATTCCGCGTCGCGCGCGGCAGATCGTTATCATCCATTTTGGACAGTCACGGGGCCGGACCGCTGCGCGGACACCGGGTTCTTCTCGACAGTACTCCCAACGAAGCTCGTCGACATAGGGATCGAGAGCGAATTCCGCCGCACACCAAGCGGATCAGCTTCGGAAATCGATTCCCCCGGCGGCCGGCGAATCTTCGAGCGGGTTTAACGATCCCGCCTCGCGGCCAACGCCTGAACCGCACGCGTCCGATCGCCGAAGACGGGGGGATCCGATGACCCGCCAACAGACCAGCGTCCCCGCACAGCAGCAGCAACCGCCGGGAGCCACCGGCGAGATGACGCCGCGACCGCGCGACGAGATGCGCGACTACGAGGGACGCGGGCTGCTGCAGGACAAGCGCGCCCTGATCACCGGCGGCGACTCCGGGATCGGCCGGGCCGTCGCGGCCGCGTTCGCCAAGGAAGGAGCCGACGTCGCGATCGTCTACTTCGGCGACTCCGAGGACGACGACGCCCGGCACACCGCCGGGCTCGTGACCGCGCAGCAGCGGCGTTGTTCGCTGCACAAAGGAGATCTGGGCTCGCGCTCGGAGTGCGAACATCTGGTGACCGAAGTGGCCGGAGAGCTCGGCGGGATCGATTTGCTGGTCAACCACGCCGGAACGCAAGCCGTGGAAAGCGATTTCACCGAGATCACCGACGAGCAGTTCGACCGCACTTTCAAGGTCAACGTCTACGCGCCGTTCTGGGTGATCCGCGCCGCGCTGCCGCACATGGGCGACGGCGGCTCGATCATCAACACCGGCTCGGTGAACGGACTTCGCGGCAACAAGTCGATGATGGACTACTCGGCCAGCAAGAGCGCGGTGCACACGCTCACCAAGTCGCTGGCGCAATCGTTCGCCGGACGCGGGATCCGGGTGAACTGCGTGGCACCCGGTCCGGTGTGGACACCGCTGATCCCGTCGACGATGCCCGCGGAGAAGGTCGAAGGGTTCGGCGAGCAAGCCCCGATGGGCAGGCGCGGTGAACCGGACGAGATCGCCCCGTCCTACGTGTTCTTCGCCGCGGACCGGCTTTCCAGCTACTACACCGGCGAGGTGTTCGCCCCGGTGGGCGGCGAAACCCACCCCGGCTGACCGGCCGAAAGCGGCGCGCAGCCAGGCATTCGGGGCGGGCGGCACAGCCACCCGCCCCGTGCGCTTCGGCCTCGTCTCACCGGCCGGAGCGGAAGGTGAAGCGGACCTTGCCCACCCAGATCTCGTCACCGTCGGAGAGTTCGGCCCGATCCACCACGTGCCGGTTCAGGTAGGTGCCGTTGAGCGAACCGGCATCGGCGACGACGAACTGGTCGCCAACGCGGTGGATCTCGGTGTGGTAGCGCGAAACCGTGACGTCACCGAGCACGATGTCGCAATCGCGGTGCCTGCCCAGCACGGTGCACGCGCCCGCCAGCGGGAACTCGGAGCCCTTGTCCGCCCCGCGGGCGACGACCAGCGCGGCCACCTCGCTGCGGGGCCCGCCCTGCTGCGCGGGCACCTCGGCGGTGCCCGGCCGATCGGCCCGCGGCGCGGGCACCTGGACCGTTCCCGCGGTGTGCTGCCGCTCAGCTTGGTCGAACGGGGTTTTCGGGGCGCCGTACGGGGTTCGGATCATCGTCGTTCTCCTTGCGCGGACCACTCGGATCGTGCAGTTCCAGAGTGGCCGCTCGAACGGATTGTTTCACCGGGTACTTGGTCCTGAGCCGGGTGTCATCGGACACACCAGGTCACTGGTCAAGCACGCAACGAATCCTCAACGGCGCCGACACCGTGCTTTTGAAGGCCGATCCCCAGCCCGTCACTCACATTTCGTGAGCGGTCGGCGCGAGCGGCAGGCCGCAGGCGCCTTGCAGTCCCCGGATTTCCGCCGCGGACGCGAAAATGGGGGCCGGTCTGCCGCCCCGACCACGGCAGACCGGCCCCCGACCGGCGCTTCCGACTCAACCCCCCTCGTCCGGGCTAAGCCGGATGCGCCTCGCTCACGTGCAGCGGGGTCCCCTGCATGCACGTGGTTGGCGCGCCGGGTTCCGGATGGCCACGCACCACCAGGTGCGCACCAGGTTTGACCACCGCCGGATCCCCTCCGAGCAACAGGTACGGCGAGCGGCCTTGCGCGGGGAGCACCATGCAGCGGGACTCGACCCCGGATTGGACCTTGCCGGTCACCGTGATCTCCCCGCCTGCTCCCGCCGGAGTCGTCGCCCCCAGCATTCCGGCCGTGCACACGAGCAGAAATCCTGTGGCTACCCACCGCGATGTCCTCATGCCGCTCATTGCACAGGCGCTGCGGCCGGTTCGCCACTTGACCAACCCCCGCCCGCGATGAACCGGGCGTCCGCTCGGATAATCGGGTGCATGACGCGCAACTCCGCCCCGGCGCAGCAGACCGCGACGGTGGCCGTCGAGCCGAGCTACCGGCGCTACGGCGCCTGGATCGGGCTGCCGGTGGCCGGCGGGCTGCTCGGCTGCCTGGTGACGTTGCTGGCCGGTTGGGTCGCCGGGCTGCCGTGGGCGCCGTTCCAAGGGCCGTTCGAGGTGGTGGCCTCGCTGCCGCAGCCGCACGGCACGCTCGCGGTGGCCGGTTTCGGGATGGTCGCCGGGCTCGGCTTCGCCTCCTACATGGCCACTGATCGGCTCGCGGTGTCGGTGACGGCCGAGGGCGTGGAGCTGCGCCGCGGGAGGCGGCCCGCGCAGACGATCGACGGGACCTGCGTCCGCACGGCGTTCGCGGGCGGCGCAACGCTGGTGCTGCTGGACGACGACGGGGACGAACTCGCCCACGAAGCCACCGCCATCCCGGTCCACACGCTGCGCGAGGCTTTCCGGGCGCACGGATACCGGTGGAGCCAGGGCGACCCGCACGCCGGTGAGTACCGGTTGTGGGCCGAGGACGACCCGGATGTAGGGGTGCGAGCGAACTCGCTGCTGCGGACCCGCAAGCACGCTCTCGCCAAGCGGCACGGAGCCGAGGCGGCGCAGCTGCGCGCCGAACTCGCCCGCGCCGGATACCTGGTGCACGACCGCAAGAAGCAGCAGCAGCGCGC
>NZ_JAFRFW010000435.1:0-13117 GCF_017434145.1 Saccharopolyspora sp.
GCGCCGTGCAGCTCGGCGCTCAGGGCGGGGAGGCCGTCATCGGCTTCCACCACGTGCACCGGCAGCGGTGTGCCGCCGTCGCGGAACGGCGTGCGCCAGGACAGCCAGAGTCCGCGGGCGGCGGAGTCGCCGGACAGCACCGCGATCAGGGCGGCTGTAGTGGCCTCGGCCTCGGCTGCGGGCTGCTCCGGAGTTGCGGGCTGCTCGGCGAACAGCCATTCCAAGGCCGGCTGGTCGTCCCGGATCGGGATGCCGCTGAACACCGCGGAAGCGGAATCGCCCACCAGCTCGCTGAGCAGACCGGCCTGCGCGATCGTCACCGGCACCTTGCGCTCGGCGAGCTGCAGGCACAGCGCGTCGGCCGTTTCGGCCACCGTCCGCTCGGCCAGGCGTTGCCGCGCCGACGCCAGGAAGTCATCCGGCACGCGCCCCGCCCAGTGCAGCAGCAGGTCGTGCATCCGGTCGACCACGGTCACCACGTTCTCCCCTTTCGCTGATCGGAGAATGGCACGGTCGGCTCGGCTATGCGGCGCCGATCCGGCCGGGCCGGGCCGAAACTCGGCGAACCCCTCACGAATCGCCGCGCGCCCGCCCGCCGGACCCATTTTCCGGGTCGCTCTCCGGCGGCTCAGCGGGTACCCACGCGGCTTCCCCGTCGGCCGCGCCGTGGAGACCGGCCGACGGCGCAGCGCCGAACCGGAGCTGACCGGCGAAATCTTCGACGGTCGCCACCCGGTGCCCGGTCGCCGGGACCGGCTCATCGACGACGAGTCCAGCGGTCCCGGCCAGGGGAGCCACGGTATCGGGAGCTGCGGTGCGCTCGGTTGGTTCCGCGGCGGTTGTCGGCCGTTCACCGGGGGCCGGCCTGCGCACGGCCGCGCAGAATTCGGGCGCACCGATGCGGGTCGAGGCGGGCGCACCGGGGTTCAGCAGCACATCAACACCTTGCTCCGGCAGGGAATCGGCCAACCCCTCCGCGGTGACCTCCCGCCATGAAGGCACGGTCAGCCGGTGCGCGTGCGCGAGCGCGCTGAGCACCAGCACCGACGGGCTGCCGTCCGGTGCACGGGTGACGATCGGCACGTCCTGCTCGTCCAAGCCGATGATCAACAGTGAGCCGGGCAACGTCGCCAGCAGCTCCTCGACGGGCAGCTGACCGCGCATCACCAACCGCAGCGAGGCGTCCACCGGGTCGGTCGGCGAGTCCGGGCTGGACGGCAAGTACGACGGGTTGCTGCGGAACGTCCCGGTGGAACCGTCGGGCTCGACGTACCAGGCGCCGACCACGGCGCTCTCCGGCGGCTGGTCCTGCTCGTCCTCCGGTTCCCACGCGGAGTCGATCAGCACGACCCACTGGTCTTCCGGCGCTTCGCCGGTGATCTGGTCCGCGGCTGCATCCGGGGCTGCCACCTCCGGCGCCCGCTCGGCGGTCTCCGGCGAGGTGGTTTCTTCCGCTGCCATCGAGACTCCTCCCGGGCCCGTTCAGTCCTGCTCGGGCGGCTCGAACGGGTTCCCACCCGGGATCCGAGCACCGGATTCGACGTCGGCGACGGCGCCTTTCAGCGAACTCGCCAACACCCGCATCGACGCCGGCGCGCCAGGGTTCAGCAGCACGTCGACGCCTTCACCGGGCAGCGAGTCGGCCAGATCCTTGGCGGTGATCTCCTGCCAAGCAGCCACCTCGACCCGGTGGGCGTGCACGGGTGACGTCGCGACCAGCACCGAAGGCACGTCGTCCGGGGACGGTGCGACGACCGCGCTGCCCTGCTCGTCGAGGGCGATCCCGAACAGCGCGTCCCGCATGACCGCCAACAGCTCGTCGCCGTCGTACGCACCGTCGATCAGCAGCTGCAACGCCGCGTCCACCGGGTCGGTCGGAGAATTCTCCCGGGAAGGCAGGTAGTAGGGGTTCGCCCGGAACGGCCCGGTGGTTCCGTCCGGTTCGAGGTACCAGGCGCCGAGGACCGCTTCGAGGGGCGCGTTCTGCTCATCCGACTCGGGTCGCCAGGCGGGGTCGAGGACGAAGGCCCACTGCGCCTCGCCGGCTTCCGCGGATTCGTCGGTGGTCATGGGAATTCCTTGTCCATCGCGGAGCGCTGTCGCGCAGCGCTGGTGGTTCCATTATCGCGCGTACTCGTGGCTTCGGACCCGGTGCGGGCCGGGTCGCCCGAGGTCGTGGGCACCGGCGGCGACGCGGGCTCCGCGGCAGGTGCCGACCCGGCGGGGACCGCCGCGGCAGGACATCTGGTGGAATTCGGGCACTGCACGATCGTCCGGGCCAGCGCCGCAGCGCTCGCTTCGAGGTCGACCGGCCCATCGCCCTGGTCGATCCGCAGGCTGACTTCGAGTTCGTTCCCGTGCGCGCCGAACACGTTCGGCCCAGCCTCGATGACCCTGGTCCGCCCGGTTACCGGGTCGGTGATCTCGATGGGGGTCATCGGCCACGGGACGGGCACGATCCGGTTGTGCGCGGCCGCCGCAGCGTTCCCGCCGGGCCGGAACTCGGAGCCGACCGGCGCGGTCGCGCGGCTCTCGCGGCGCTGCCGGAAGGCGAGGTGCGGCCTCACGACCGGCGCGCCGTCCCGAACTCCGCAGCCAACTCCCGCGCAAGACCCGCAGCCGCTCTCGGACCACGCGCGTGCAACTCCCGCGCCACAACACGGGCCACATCCTCGAAAAACTCCCGCTCCGCCCGCTGCTGCGGCGTCGCCTCTCGCACATCGGCCAACCCCGGAACCTCGTGCACCTGCGCCACGAGTTGCCCCGCATCGCGCAACAACGCGTCGAACTCCTCCGGACGCCGCTTGCCCAACACATCCACAGCCGCAGCCGCATCCGCCCGCAACCGAACCCGATCACCCGGCGACGACTCACCCGGAACGGCATCGCCGTCATAGTCGACGAACTCGTCCAACGGCCTGCCATCGGAGAACAACGAATCCGCGCCATCCGAATCCAGCTCCATCCGATCGGCCTCCGGCACGTCGACCGACTGCGGCCGCTCGGCAACACCCGCAGCACCGGACTCGTCCCTGCGGAGATCAGCGGGCTGCTCGTCAACCGCACTCGGCAGCTCGGTGCCGAGACCACCGGAAGGGGCCTGCGGCCACGCCAACTCGGCAGGCAGCTCCGGCAATTCCAGGTCCGCTGCCGACTGCTCCAGCAAAGCCGGATCGATCAGCGACTCCGGCAACGCACCCGACGGGTCCGCGGCCGTCAGCGTCCCCATCCAATCGGCCGAGGCGAGAACCGACTGCAGATCGTCCAACACCTCCGGCGGCAGCTCCGGAATCTCATCCGGAATCGCAGGCACGTCAAAACCGTCCTGCAACGCCCATGGATCAGCCTGCGGCCACGCACCACCCGCGTCCGGCGAATCCGCCGCCTCAGCAGGCACCGGCTCGGCACCGAGGCCGGACACCTCAACCCGCACCAGATTCGGGTACGTGCTTTCCCGAACCAGGCTGATCACGCCGAGCGCTCCTGACGGAGCCGTCAGCGAGATCCGCGACTCGCGGTTCCCGTCCAGCACTTCCACATCGCTGCGCTGCCACAACGAATCAGCCACCCGGTGCCGCAACACCTCCTCCAACATCTCCCACACGTAATACCAACGATCGCCAGACGAAACCCGGGCCACGATCCGCATCGTCGGCACCGGCCCGGGCTCGTCCGCATCCCGCCGCGCCAGCTGATCCAAGAAGCCATGCGCACGCCACGCGAACCGCTGCAACATCGCCATCGACATCGTCGGCGTCCGGCGGATGAACGACAGATCCAGCGCCGCAGCCGTGCGGTACTGCTCCGCGGACCACCCCGGCCCCGGATGCACCTCGATCCGATCAACACCGCCGTGCATGTAGAGCCGGGTGTACGGCACGTGCGAGGCCGGTTCCTCCCCGGCGGCACGCTCGACCGCGGCACGCAGCTTCTCCGCTAGCGAGTCCCACACCTGCCCGAGGTTTCGCCCGCCGTTGCGGTCGGCGATCACGCGCACATCCGGCCACTCCCGGCCCGCCGACTCCGCTTCCCGGACCATCGCCAGCAGCGTATGCGCGAAATCCGCACTCGGATCCCCTGCGGAGAACAGCCAGCTGAGCACCGGCGATGCCTCGGGCTCCCGTCCCGGAACGGTGAACCGCCCCGCAGGCAGCGCCTCCGCAGGCGCGGACCCCACCAGGGGCACCTCGTACACCGGCGCAACCCGCATCCCACCGACGGGCACGCCGGTGCCGCGCCGATCGATCTGCTCGATCGAGACACGCCCGGACCACCTCTCGACAGCCCTGTCCAGGCTCAGGATCCCCTTGCTGCGCATCCAGGACCTACCGTCCGGCGAGTGCAACCACTGCTTGAACGTCTCCCGCACTTCCTGCCGCACCGCGTCGGTCCGAGCCCGGCCCTGCCTCGCCGTAGCGGCGATCTCGATCGGCAACCGCATCCGGGGCGCATCCGCGGCGGCATCCACGAACCCGGCCAGCCGCCAGCGCAACCGCCGCCGCGCAGCCTCCGGAAGCCGCGCCCGAGCAGGCAGGAATTTCAGGTCCAGCCGCCGCTCGACATTCCGATAATCCCGCTCGGCCAGCCCCGGCGTCTCGACCAGTTCGACCAGCACGGTGTCCCGGTCGGCAACGCCCAACGGCCTCCGGAGGTCGTGGACCGCGGTCGTGATCTCGGTGAACAGCGGTTCCGGAAGAACCGCGCCCGCAGGCAACGACGCGGCGATCGCCTCCCGCACATGATGCGCAAGCACCCGACCACCGCCGGCGCTCACCGCTGACCTGCTCAAGTGCACCCGCAGGTCGATCGGCTCGGTGCCATCCCGGTGCGCCTCGGCCTGCTTGTCCGCCGCCGCCCGCAACCACGCCGACAACGGGCCGCCATGCTGCGAGATGAGTCCGACCGAGCCCGGATCGTTCCGCGCAACAGCGCGCCGCACCGTATCCAGGAATTCCGAGAACTCGCCCACCCACGACTCCGGTGCCGCCGCCGTGTCCGCAGGCAACGGGGCA
Organism: Saccharopolyspora sp.; assembly: GCF_017434145.1. Lineage (NCBI taxonomy): Bacteria > Bacillati > Actinomycetota > Actinomycetes > Pseudonocardiales > Pseudonocardiaceae > Saccharopolyspora > Saccharopolyspora sp. Next base: position 5,013 of record NZ_JAFRFW010000435.1, read on the forward strand.
CCGGTGCGCCGCGCGCCAGGACCGGCCGCGGCTGCCTGCACCGTCGGACCCCCCGAGTACGACCCGCCACCGATCGAGGGACCGATCACCATCGCCGATTGGTGCCTGCGCCGCCGCGGCGCCCCGTCCGGCTCAGCAGCAGTGATCTCGAGCCCCGCGTGCTCGGTGACATCGACGCGGTTCAGCAGCGCCCCCACCCGGTCATCCGCCGGATCCAGCCCCAGCGCCAACGCGATCCCGGCACGCGCCTGCTCCCGAGCAGCAGCAGCACGTTTCGCCCTCAATTCGAGGTTGGTCGACACCACCCCGACCGGCAGACGCAACTCCGGATCACCTTGCGCCTCCCGCACGAACGCGGCCAACCGCCGATACAGCCGACGCCGGAACACCGACTCCAACTCCGCCCGGTTGTTGCCCACATAGCCGAGCACCAGGCCCTTGTCGATCTGTTCGACCGCACGCAGATACCGCTCGGCCGCAGCATTCTCCACCGCAACCGCAAAACGTCTGCGCACGAGCGAACCCGAAACGACGCTGAACGCGCTCTCGCGGCGCTGCTGGCGGAGCAACTCGACGGCCTCTTCCGGCAACCGGCCACCGATGGCCTCCTCCAGCGCCGTCCGAAGCGGCCCCGTCAACCGCGCGAAATCCAGCCCGCGCGGATCGACCAGCTCCAGCCGCAGCTGCGGCCACTCGTACGCCGCCGCAGAAACCCCCCGAGCACGCTGCTCCGCGACCGCCGACCGGAACCGCGCCACCAGCGACTCCGATCCCCCGGAACGCACCCACTCCCGCAACGACTCCGCGTCGAACTCCAGCGCGTCCGCCGAACGAACGAAAGCGCCATGAACACGGTGCGATCCATCGTCGGCGTCCACGACCCGCGCCCACTCCCCGGCACCAGCGTTGCCCCGTTCGGCAGCACCGATCGCGGCACCGATCAACATCGCCGAGCCGTGCCCGCGCCGCCGCGGCGCTCCGTCCAAGTCCGCAACAGTGACGTCGACCTTGGCTCGACCGGCGACATCGACGCGGTTCAGCAGCGCTTCCACCCGGTCGTCAGCCGGATCCAGCCGCAGCGCCAACGCGATCCCGGCACGCACCTGCTCCTGAGCAGCGGCGACACGTTTCGCCCTGGTCCCGGGGTAGGCCGCTGCCACCCGGATCGGAAGGCGCAATTCCGGATCGCGTTGCGCCTCCCGCACGAACGCGGCCAATCGCCGATACAGCCGACGCCGGAACACCGACTCCAACTCCGTCCGGCCGTTGCCCACGTAGTCGAGCGACAGGTTCGCACCGAGGTCCTCGACCGCACGCACGAACCGCTCCGCCGGAGCGGTGCCCGCCGCAAGCGCAAAACGCCGCTCCGCGGGCGCTGCCGCAGCGGCGCCCGGCCCGCTGGGCTCGCGCGAACGCCGCAGCACCCGAGTGAGCTCGACAGCCTCCTCCGGCAAGGCGACACCGGCGGCCTCCTCCAGCGCCGTGCGAAGCTGCCCCGTCAACCGCGCGGAATCCAGTCCGCGAGGCTCGATCGACTCCAGCCACAACTGCGGCCACTCGAACGCCGCCGCAGGAATCCCCCGAGCGCGCTGCTCCGCAACCGCCGACCGGAACCGCGCCGCCAACGACTCCGCTCCCCCGGAACGCACCCACTCCCGCAACAGCTCCCGATCGAATTCCAAAGCCTCCGCGGAACCGACGAATGCACCATGAACACGCGGCGCCCCCTGCCCCGCGTCCCGCACGGACTCCGCGGGCACACCGGAGTCCTGTGCGTCGGCGACCGCACCCTCGGGTGCCCACTGCGTGCTCGACGACGGCTCCGCATCCGCCTCGACGGCCTGGCGGACCGACTCGGGTACGCCGGATTCCTCCGCACGCGGCTCGCCCTGCACCTCGACAGCCTCGGCCGCACCGAACCACGACGGCTCCCATGCATCCGACGCCGCGGGCACACCTGCGGATTCCCACTGCGGCAACAGCGGAGGCGGGAGCACCGCCGCAGGATCGAAATCGCCGGCATCGAACAACTCGGGCGGAGCCGAATCACTCCACGACCAACCCCGGTCGGCTCCCTCCGGCACCCAATCCATCGCATCGGGCCCGGCCTCACCGGCCGGCTCCGCAATGCCGGTAGCCGCTGCTGCGGGGTCGGGGGCCGCAGCGCCTCCGTCAACGGGAACGTCCGGCGCCGCCCCGGCCGACACCCGCACCCGAATAGCGACCGGGATCTTGTTGATGATCACTCGTGGCTGCTGGGAGAACTCGACGACTCCCCGCGCACCCGACGGGGCGGTCAACACGATCCTCGACACCGCCCCGCGGCTGTCCAGCGAGGATTCCGCCGACCAGCCGGGAACGGCGCCGGTCACCGACTCGATCAACTCCTGCGCGGCGGCACGCCGCCGCCCCAGCGAAGCGTCGCTGACGTTGTGGGCGGCGAGCACGACCGCCATCGCAGGTTCCTGTTCCGGCGGCTGCTGCTCGACCTGCTCCAGGAACCCGCCCACGCGATCCCGAAGCCGCTGCTCATCGTCGGCCGAGAACGGAAAGCGCCCGGACGACTTGTTGCCGACCGCGAGCCGCACGCCGAGATCTTCTGCGTAGCGGGTCCCACCACCCGCAGCCCCGGGTCGCGCCGCGCTGCCCGCAACGGAATCGCCTGCTGCGGGAGCAGCGCGCGCCTGCTCGACGCCGGAGACCCGCACCCGCATACCGACCGATGTGGTGCCGACCCGCGGGTTCTTCTGGTGGGACAGCTCGACGACTCCGCCCGCACCCGCCGGGCCGGTCAACACGATCTTGGTCACCCCGCGGCGGCCGTCGAACGAACTCTCGCGCGACCAAGCAGGGTCGGCATCGACCACCGACTCGAACAACTCCTGCACCACACTGTGCCGCCGCGCAAGCAGAGCCTCGCCGACGCTGACGCTGGAGAGCACGGCCTGCATCGCAAGCTGCCGCCCGGGCGGCTGTTGCCCGGCCTGCTCCAGGAACCCGGCCATCCGGTGCCTGAGCCGCCGCTCCTCCTCGACCGGCAACAGGTTTTGGCCCGAGGAAGACCTGCCGGGTGTGAACCGGACGCCCAGCTGCTCTGCGTACCGGTCCTCGCCGTCGGTAGCCGCGGACTGCACCGAGTGCCCCGCGCCGCCTTCGCCGGGAACATCCGGCTTGGCGACGCCCGAGACCCGCACCCGGGCACCGACCAAGGTGTCGCCGAGCTTCACCCTCGCCTGGCTGGACAGCTCGACGACTCCGTGCGCGCCCGCGGGGCCGGTCAACACGATCCTCGACACCGCCCCGTGGCTCTCCGGTTGCGCCGACCAGCCGGGAACGGCGCCGACCACCGACTCGATCAACTCCTGCGCAGTGCCGCGCCGCTGCGCAAGAAGGGCCTCGCTGACGCGGCGTCCGTTGACCACGACCTCCATCGCGGGCTGTTGCGCGAGGGCCTCCGCCGGACGTTGTGCGATCTGCTCCAGGAATGCCGCCGTCCGGCCCCGAAGCCGCATCTCACTGTCCGGCGACAGCGCGCCACGTTCGAACCGCAGGGCCAGGTTCTCGGGGTACCGATCGTCCGCGTCCGCCGAACGGGACGGGCCGGGCTGCGGATCGAAATCGGGGTCGGGCCGCGAAGCAGCCGCCCGGGTACTTCTGCGTGCCCCACCGGACCCGGCAGGGGGCGCCCCCTGCGCGCTCGACGACTCCGCACCAGCGGGCACGCGCCCTGCGCCTGCGGGACGACCGAACCGGCGACCGGCGCCGCGGAGTCCGCTCGTCCCACCCGTCTGCATCCACTGCGCCATCTCGGACGCCAACCGCAGCAGGTTCTCCGGCACCGCATGACGATGCCGATTCCGGGTCAACCAAGCCGCATAACCCTCGAGCGCCGCGGACATCTCAGCCGCCGAAACCGCCCGCCCCAACGCTGCCGACAACGACGACCGCACGAACTCCGAAGTGTGCTGATCGAACGAACCCAGCCACGACCGCAGATCCGCGTCGACAGCCGGGGCAACCGGCTCGGCTACCGCTGCACCGCCGTCCGGATTCCCCGGCTCCTGCCCGGTGTACCGGGTGCTCTCGTGGACTTCGATGAACTGCCGGCCGTCCTTGACGTAGCTGCTGGCCCATCCCGCGTTGTCCTCGGCGTAGAGACGGGGAATCCACAGCATGTCGCGCGGGGCGTAAGCCGTGTTCGTGAAGGTGAAATCGTGGAACTCCCGGACCGACGACCGGAAGAAGACTCCCCCAGGCTGTTCGTCCGCGAAGCCGGTACTGGTGTTCTTCGCAACGCTGCACATGGAGTACAGGAGTTTTCCGGCCGGGTTGGCCGCGACCATCCGGTGGAAATTCCGGCGCTGCAACGACAGCCGGGTGAAGGTCCGCCCGTCGACCGACAACTTGTAGCGCTGACCACCCCGCTCGACGTGGATGATGACGGTTTCCTCGGTTCCGTGCGCGCTGAGGATGTTCGGCCCGGCGGTGACCTGTTGCGGTGCACCGGTGCGCGGGTTCGACAGGGTGACCGTGGTCGGCGCGAACGGAGCAGGAACCAGGCGGTGGTACGGGTCGTGCCGATCGAGATCGGAGACCTCATCGTCGAGCTTCGACCGCTCACCCTTCCGCGTCCGCACAACATGGTGCAGCTCATCGGCAAGACCGCCCCGATAGCGCTCTGCCGACGATTCCTCGGAACTCTTGTAGGAATTTCCGACGGTTCGGGTCCAACCCGTGCCGTTGCTGTTGAGTTCGGTGTCCCGTAGTTCGTGCGGATAGAACTCGAACGGGGTGCCGTCGTCGAGATGCCCGGTCAACGGCCGGTTCGCGTCCAAGATCTCAGGCGCACCGGGCAGGAACCTCTCGAAAAATCTGATGTTGTCGACGTTGCCGTCCGAGTAGACGCTGTGCGTGTGGACCTGCCCGTGCGGGGTGTGTTCTTGCCATCCCAGGTTGCCGGGAGTGCTGAAGGGTCCGTCCGCGAGCTGGGTGGCCGAACCACCCACCGGCGCCTCGACCACCAACGGCACCCCGCTGCGGTGCAGGACCCTGGCAGTGGAGCGCACATCAGGCGTCGCCGACAGCAGTTTGACGCCCGGACTGTCGAACATCGCTTGCGACAGTGTCCGCATCGGCCGGAAGTTGGCCAGGATCTCGCCGTACCCGGCGGCGTCGACGCGCACGGAAGAACCGTCGCGCCGGAAGATCTCGTACCGCCCGCGGTCGGTCGCGGCGTAGGAGAACACCCGCACATCGGACTGCGTGCGCTGCGCGGACGGCCGCGTCCGGTGGACGGCCGCTTCGTGCGGCGACTCGCCGGGCAAGGTGTTGAGCGTGTCGTAGTACCGGCCGGTGAGGTAATACGGATCGTCCTGGGCGAACGACACGCCGTATCCGCTCCCGTCGCCGGGCATGACGTGGTAGGCGATGTCGCCCAGGCGCAGGTTGGTCCACCTGAACCGGCCGACCTTCGCGCGAATCGTGATCTCGGGGTCCACGAAATCGCTCACCGCGACGGCGGCGGAGCTTGCCGGAACTTCCCGGTCCCCGCGCTGCATCGGGACGAAGCGTTTCCAGCCGCGGAACCGGGAAGGCCCGGAACCCCAACCACCGGCCGCCGGTCCACCGGAATCCCGCGCACCACCGCGCAGCTGCGGCCGCGGATCCCCGGTCACCGCCAGCTGGGCGACCTCGGAACCCAACCGCGTCGAATTCTCCGGGAAGCGGCGCTCCTTCCCGTGCTCATCCATCCACCGCAGGTATTCCCGGAAGGCCGCGCGCGCCTCATCCGCCGACACCGAACGACCGAACCCGTGCCGGAAGGCCGAACGCACAGCCTCCACCTCGAGCGCGTCCAACTCGCCCCGGTCCGCGAGTCCCCGCTCCCGGGCGCGCGCACCGTCGCCTCGGGTGTTCCGATCCGCGCCGAACAGGTCCCGCGCCTGCTCGGCTACCTCGGGTGGGACGTCGTGCAGCCACTTGGAAGCCAAGTGCACTGGCGTGCCGGGTGGCACCGTCCTGTGGAACAGGTTCAGCGCGGCCGTCCACGCAGCGGGACGCTGCGCTTCAGGAAGCTTGTCGATCGTGCGGGCCGCACCCGGCAGATGCAGGTAGCCGCCGCGGTTGGGCATCTCCCGATGCAGCGTGACCACGGCGCTGCGCACCGCGTCGAGCACGCCCTCGCGTCCCGGATGTGCCCGCGGGGCAGGCGCGGATTCTTGCGCGTCCGGCGCCTGCTCCAGCCAGCTGTGCCCGGAATTGACGTGGACGATCTCGTCACTGATGAAGGGCAGATCAGCGCGCGGGTTGTTCCCGGCGATGCCGAGTGCTGCCGCGAGCTGGTTGAAAATGTACGGCGTCGGCCCGGTCCGGCCGAGGGTCTCGTTCTCGGTCGACGAGGAACTGTCGTTCAACAGCCACGTCGGCTCCCGATCAGCGGCGGTGAACTGCGCGGCCATGTTGATGCCCGCGGTCTCGACGACAGTCGCCCGCGCAATCGTCTCGGCAAGGTCCTTAGTGAAGTTGTCCTGCTGAATACGCAGGTACTCCCGGGTAGCGCCGACACCAGCGGCGGAGACAAGCGCCGAATTATTGATCTTTCCATCGCGTTCCCGGGACGCCAGGAATCCGAATTTGTGCTGCGCAGCCGTGCGCACCGCATCCGCAAGGTCCCGGCCACGGCCGTCCGGATGCACCAGCGAGTTGTCACCGTCGGTGTAGACGCCGCCGAACCGGTTCAGGATCTCCAACCGGCTCACGTCGCTGGCCACGGCATACGCAGCACCCGTACCCCGAGCCCGCTCGGTCCGCACCTCAGCATCCAGCGACATCGGATTCTGGCAAGCAAACACCTCATCGATGTTCACCAACCGGACACCATGCTCCCGCGCCCAACCCCGCATCTGCTGAATCCGGGCATCCCGGCCCGCGGGCACCTCCATCCCATCAACCCGCTCGAAGTCCGCACGCGACACATCCGTCCACACCACGAACTTGAAATTCCGCAAATCCGCATTCGTCGCCGCACTGCCGACATTCGCCATGAAATCAGCTCGCGAACCACCATCCGCCCGGTCCTGATACAGCGGCCCGCCCAGCCAAATACTGTGCACCAAGTGCGGAACGCGCTGATTCTTGAAACCCGCACCACTATTACGTCCGACCCGCCTGCCCTCGGTCACCGACTCAGCACGAGACGGCAAATTCTCCGGCTGCAACGAATCCCACGACGGACGCTCACCACGAGTCATGTCGACTAGCTCGAAGAACGCATCCCGCTTCACCGCACGCAACTTGTCGAAATCATAACCACGACCGTTCCGCATCAGATGTTCCGGAGCATCCGGCACATTCCGGCGCACACCAAACGGATCCAACCCCAGCCGCCGCGCGTGCACATCCTCCGGCTGCTGGTTCAACTCACCGGCCAGCGCCTGCTCGAGCACCGCCGAATCGAGCACGGAGTCCGTTCCGGGCGCACGCACGGCCGATCCCGCATCGCTCGGCAAGCGCTCGGAGCCCTCGCCTTCCCTGCCCGACCCTTCGGCAGACCCAGCAGCATCCGAAACCTGCCGCGCACCACCACGCAGTTGCTCCCGCGGATCGCCGGTCACCACGTACTGCGCGACCTCAACACCCAACCGCGACGAATTCTCCGGGAAACGACGTTCCTGACCATGCTCGTGCATCCACCCCAGATAACCCCCGAACGCCGCACGCGCCTGCTCCGTGGACACGACCCGCTCGAATCGATTCCGGAACGCCGACCGAATCGCCTCCACGTCGAGATCGTCCAGATCACGACGGCCCGCAGCCAACGCACGAACACGCTCACCAGCCGCGGCAGGCGTATCCGACTCGCCACCGAACAACCGCCGCGCCTGCTCGGCCACCCCAGCCGGAACACCCTCCAACCACTTCGGCACCAACTGCACCCGCGCATCCGCAGGCAAGGTCCGATGGAACAGATTCAGCGCCGCCTCCCACGCCGCCGCACGCTGCTCAACCGGAAGCTTGTCGATCGTGCGCGCCGCACCCGGCAGGTGCAGGTGGCCGCCGCGGTTGGGCAGTTCCCGGTGCAGCGTCAGCACGGCACTGCGCACCGC